>JBGPZS010000496.1:0-3320 GCA_041493865.1 Terriglobia bacterium | reverse complement strand
TCTTCGCCATTGTTGATTCCCGCTGGCTGCGCTGTGTCCAATGCCGGCGGCAGAGGTTCAGGTTGCGAAATGGGATCGACAGAATGCACAGAATTAGGGCATTGCGCCCTCAGAAATCAATGTACACCATGGAGAGTTTTTCTTTAGAAAAGACTAAAGGGGTAGCGTTTGAAGCATTGGAAGCCAAAGTCGCTACCCCTCAATTGTGCCCAGGTATAAGGAGAAGGTTGAAAGCAATCTACTTTACAATCTAAGCTGTCAAACAAAAATTGTTGTTTGTTACGAATCTGGAACGATATCAAACAAGATGTTTGTAATCAATTACTTGCCGGTTCTGTTCAGATATCCTGACAGTGCCTGACCCGTAAATGATTTCTTAATTTTAGAAACCTGGTCTGGCGTGCCCTGCGCAACAACCCGTCCTCCGTCCTCTCCGCCTTCAGGGCCCAAATCAATGATCCAATCGGCATTGCGCACTACATCAAGGTTGTGCTCAATGATTATCACGGAATTCCCCAAATCGGTAAGGCGGTGAATGACCTCCAGCAGTTTGCTTACGTCCTCAAAATGCAGGCCAGTTGTGGGTTCGTCGAGCAGGTAGAGCGTGCGCCCGGTTTGGCGCTTGGAAAGTTCCTTGGCCAGCTTCATGCGCTGTGCCTCACCGCCGGAAAGCGTGACCGCGGATTGGCCCAGCTTGATATAGCCCAGGCCGACATCTTCCAGCGTTTGCAGCTTCTGCCGGATCTGCGGAATGTCTTCCAGAATGGGCAGCGCGTCTGATACGGACGTCTCCAGCAGATCGGCGATGGATTTGTCTTTGAAGCTTACCGCCAGCGTTTCGTGATTGTAGCGATGTCCACCGCAGACTTCGCACAAGACATAGACATCCGGCATGAAATTCATCTCGATGCGGCGCTGGCCTTCCCCCTGGCAATGTTCGCAGCGCCCGCCTGAGACATTAAAAGAAAAACGGCCTGCCTTGTAACCGCGTTCACGTGATTCGGGCAGCATGGCATAGAGATCGCGGATATGCGTGAAGACACCTGTATATGTGGCCGGGTTGGAGCGCGGCGTGCGTCCGATGGGCGATTGATCGATGCGTATGACTTTATCAATGTGTTCGGCGCCGGAAATCGCTTTGTACGCACCGGGCTCCTCCCGCGAGCGATAGAGCTGCCTGGCCAGCGCCTTATACAGAATGTCATTCACCAGCGTGGATTTTCCCGAACCGGAAACGCCGGTAACCACGGTGATCACGCCCAGCGGAAAAGTGACGTCAACATTGCGCAGATTGTTGGCTTTGGCGCCCAGTACGGTTACGGCCTTGCCGTTGGTGGCACGCGGCTCAAAGCGCACGGCAATACTTCTTGCGCCGGAGATGTACTGCCCGGTGAGCGACTCCGGCTGGTTCATAACCTCCCGCGGAGTTCCGGAGGCAACCACGCCGCCTCCGTGCAGGCCCGCGCCCGGCCCCAGGTCAATCACATAGTCGGCGCGGAGGATCGTCTCCTCATCGTGTTCCACCACCAGTACGGTGTTGCCCAGGTCGCGCAGGCGCTCCAGTGCCTGCAGCAGCCGGTTGTTGTCGCGATGGTGCAAGCCAATGGAGGGTTCATCGAGCACGTAGAGCACCCCGCGCAGTTTGGAGCCGATCTGTGTCGCCAGGCGAATGCGCTGGCCTTCGCCGCCAGAGAGTGTGGCCGCCGAGCGATCCAGCGAAATATAGCCGAGGCCTACGGCATGCAGAAACTGGAGGCGCTCGGTGATCTCATGCAGCACGCGGCCGGCAATCGCCCGTTCCCGCTCATTGAGCTGGACCTTGCCGGCCACGTCTACTGAGCGTGAAATCGGCAGCGCCGTGAAGTCAGCGATGGAAAGCCCGTTGACCTTCACGGCGACGCTTTCCGGGCGCAGCCGCTTGCCCCGGCACACCGGGCAGATCGTCGCGGACATGTAGCCCAGCATCCATTCGCGATAGCTCTCTGAGGTTGATTCCTCCATGTTCTGCTTCAGAAAGCCGAGCACGCCGCGAAAGCCCAGGCGCGGCGCTTCCTTCTCGTCCGGCCCGTACAGCAGCAGGTTCTGGATCTTGGGCGGAAACTTTTCAAACGGCGTGGCGAGATCGAGCTTGTAAGCTGCGGCAACAATATCAACCATCCGCTGCAGATACGTGGAGCCGGAGCCAGGACCGAGCGCGCCATCCAGCAGCGGCTTGGACCAATCTACAATGATCTTGGCGGGATCAAAATCATACTTGCTGCCCAGGCCATTGCATTCCGGGCAGGCGCCATACACGCTGTTGAAAGAAAACGAGCGCGGCTCCAGCGAGGGAATGTTGATACCGCAGTCCGGGCAGGCCATTCGCGCGGAGTAGAGATGCTCTTCCCCGTTCACCACGGCCACCTGCACCAGGCCGTTACCCAGCTTCATGGCCGTGGCCACGGACTGCTCCAGCCGCTTTTCAATGCCGGGCTTGACCAGCAGGCGGTCAATCACTACTTCAATGGTGTGGTTCTTGCGCTTGTCCAGCTGGATTTCGTCCAGCCCTTCATCCAGGTTGCGCAATTCGCCGTCAATGCGCGCGCGGACAAAGCCGTGCTGCGCCAGTTTAGCCAGCTCCGCTTTGAATTCGCCTTTGCGCCCGCGGACCAGGGGCGCCATGATCATCACGCGATCTTCCGCCTTGAGCTGCATCACGCGCTGCACGATCTGGTCGGCCGACTGGCGGCTGATGGGCTTGCCGCATCGCGGACAGTGGGGCACGCCAACCGAGGCATATAGCAGGCGTAAATAATCGTAAATCTCGGTGATTGTCCCTACAGTCGACCGCGGACTGCGCGAGGTAGTCTTCTGCTCAATGGAGATGGCGGGGCTCAGGCCGTCAATGGAGTCAACGTCGGGGCGTTCCATCTGGTCAAGAAACTGGCGTGCGTAGGCGGAGAGCGTCTCCACATAGCGCCGCTGGCCCTCGGCATAAATCGTGTCGAAAGCCAGAGACGATTTGCCCGAGCCGCTGAGCCCCGTGATCACCGTAAGGGTGTTGCGCGGGATCTCCACGGAAATATTCTTCAAATTGTGCTGGCGGGCGCCGCGCACGGTAATGTTGCTGATTGCCATGGGACCTAAATCAACCTGGTTCGGGAAAGCTGTTGGCGACCCTCAAGAAGCAAAAAGGGACCCGTTACAGTGGGGCCTTGGAGGGTCAACACACAGCTCTACTCCGTATCTTAACTTCGGACTGTCCAGGCGGTCAATTCCCGGCACCAAACTCGGGGGTTAACCTTGTGACTTCAGTTATTTGCGGACTTTATGACCAAAGG
>JBGPZS010000576.1:0-2536 GCA_041493865.1 Terriglobia bacterium | reverse complement strand
TGCAAAGTGCCGCCTTTCCGTCTGTCTGGCTACAATGTCAGCAATGGATGCTCAACGGCAGAGAACGCTGGGACTGGCCTTGCTGGCCCTGCTGGTCCTTCTATTTGTGCTGCTGCGGCGGGTCTGGGGTGGCCAGTGACGGGTTGGCCAGTGATGGGGTGCCAATGAATGACCGGCGCGTGGGCTTACCCTTGCTCGTGGTGGTTCTCGGTCCCACTGCCAGCGGCAAGACTTCTCTGGCGCTGCATCTTGCTGAACGTTTGCATGGTGAGATCGTCAGTTGTGATTCTGTGGCTGTCTATCGTGAGTTCGAGATTGGCACCGCCAAACCGTCGCTGGAAGAGCGCCTGCGCGTCCCTCATCATCTGATCGATATCGCGGGGCCGGCGGAGTTAGTCACGGCAGGAGACTATTCGCGTCTGGCCAGACAGGCTGTTCGTGATGTCACCGCGCGCGGTCGCCTACCAATTGTCGCCGGCGGCTCCGGTCTATACCTGCGTGCGCTGCTGGAAGGACTGTTCCCGGGGCCGGCGCGGTCGGAAGAGTTGCGCGGCCGGTTACGCGAACGCGCAGCAGAACGTGGACAGGAGTATCTGCATAAGCTTTTACGGCGCCTGGATCCAGCGGCCGCGCAAACCATCCATGCCAATGATGTCGCCAAGGTGGTCCGTGCTCTGGAAGTCAGCATCAGCGCGCGAGCGCCCATGACCGGGCTTTGGCAACAAGGCCGAGACCCGCTCCAGGATTTCAGCATTCTCCGCGTTGGTTTGAATCCGGACCGCGAAACCCTGTATCAGTACATCAATCACCGCGCACGCCAGATGTTTTTCGCCGGTCTGGTGGAAGAGACCGGGAAGCTGGCCGCGCGTTATGGCCTTTCCGCGTGGCCGCTCAACTCACTGGGTTACAAGCAGGCAATGCAGCACCTGCGCGGAGAACTCTCCTTGGAGCAAGCGATCGTGGCGGCGCAGCAGGGCCACAGAAATTATGCCAAGCGGCAGATGACCTGGTTTCGCCGCGAGCCGGACGTTCACTGGATCGCGGGCTTCGGCTCCGCTCCGGCAGTGCAAGAAGAGACTATGGATTTGATCAGTGCAAAAGCGCATCCTTGAGACCGCGGCTAAGTTGGCTGAAGTTGGTTTGTGTGGTCAGAACATGCTGCTCGTGTGCCTTCATCCCGGGGAGAAAGTTTCGTCCTTAGGAAGCGCATCAGGCTGCCTTGAAATGTGGCGGCAAGGTCCCAGTGATTGTTACAGCAGCATTCCCGTGCGGCTCCAGCGTGTGTGAGAAAAAAAGTTCCCCGCGATGGAAGCGTAAAAAGAAATTCTGTGTCGCGGATTCTCATCGAGCCAGCGTGCGGTAGGCGCGTCATAAGACCAGTAGACAAACATGGGCTCGCCAATCACGTTGCTGACCGGCACAAAGCCCCAGTCGCGGCTGTCACTGGAATTATCTCGATTGTCGCCCATCACGAACAGCTTGCCTTCGGGCACAACGCTCGGTCCCCAGCTCTCTTTCGGACTGTGTACCGGCGCGTGGTGCACCGCGTACGGCTCCCGCACCGGCAGTGAGTTCACAAAAAGCACGCCGTCGCGGATCTCCAGCCGATCACCGCCCACTGCGGTCACTCGCTTAAGGAAAGTTTCCGATGGGTCTTTCGGATAACGGAAAACGATGATGTCGCCACGGTGGACCGGCTTGATCATGGGCAGCCGCCAATGGACCAGGGGTATTTCCGGCCCATAGAGCAGCTTGTCCATAAAGAGGTGGTCACCCACCAGGATGGTGCCTTCCATGGATGCCGTAGGCACAACCGAAGCTTCGCCCACAAAGATCCGCATCCCCAGAACAATGGAAGCCAGCACGATCAGGCGACGCGTGGAAACCCGCCAGGACCGCCGCGCGCGAACCACACTCGTTGGAACCGTGTGCATGCCGAGTTCGATCGCAGCCGCTTTGAGCGCAGGCCGATCTGCAACCGGCGCGGCAGCAAGGGCAGGCTCGACTGTAACTGCAACCTCGTCTGCAGCCGCAGGCTCGGCTGCAACTGCAACATCGGCAATCGTAGTATTGACAGCGGCCGGCACCGTATTAGCCGCCGCGGCTGAGGCAGGTTGTTCACATAGCTCAAGTGAAAGCATATAGACGAAGGGGTGAACCCTCATCTTTTGCTATACATCCTTAAGCCACAATCAGGTGAACACCTGCTGTCTATGAACAATCGGTCATGACCGTGTGGCGGTGCAGCCACCTTGCGACGACAGAGTGACAAACAGAATGCTGACATCAGACGTGCATGGGAAATGCGTGCATTTGGGCGACATGCATTGGCAAAAGAATCAGCTTGTCGATCAGACTTTGCTGCTCCCGGGAGCCGGAAATCTTGAGCTCCTTTTCCTGCGTGTTGCTCTGTTATAATGAATGCCTGTCGTCATCATCCGCCTGGGTGGTTTACGTCGGGGAGTGGCTCAGCCTGGTAGAGCACCTGGTTCGGGACCAGGGGGTCGGAGGTTCAAATCCTCTCTCCCCGACCATT
>JBGPZS010000309.1:0-5150 GCA_041493865.1 Terriglobia bacterium | reverse complement strand
CGCTTCGCGGGATTCGGGATTTCAGAAAAAGCGACGCTCGGGATTTCAGAAGAGAGGGTTAGTCCTCTGAACTGCGTCCCTCAGTCAGGCCTTCCAGTTGCCTTCTCCAATCCAGTTCTTCCACAAACGCGGCAGACTGGCGCCAGCCGGGTTTGACCTTCACGAATAATTCCAGGTAGACCTTCTTATTGAAACGCTTTTCCAGCTCCATCCGTGCGGAGGTACCCATTTGTTTGAGCTTCAATCCGCCCTTGCCGATCAGGATGGCCTTCTGCCCGTCGCGCTCACAGAAGATCGCCGCGGCAATGCGCAGGAGCTTTGTCAGATCTTCAAAACGCTCAACGATGACCGCCGTCGCGTAGGGGACTTCTTTGCCGGTCTGGAGCAAAACTTTTTCGCGGATGATTTCTGAGGCCAGAAAGCGCTCAGGCTGGTCAGTAAGCTGGTCTTCAGGAAAGTAAGGCGGGCTCGACGGCAAGGCGCGAACGACTTTTTCCAGCAGCACATCGAGCCCCTCGCCCTTCATGGCCGAAATGGGAATGACCTCTTGAAACGCGTGCAGCTTGCTGTAACGCTCGATCACCGGCAGCAGTTTTTCTTTGTGCAGCTTGTCAACTTTGTTCAAGAGTAGAAAGACGGGCGCGCCGGAGCGCTTTACCAACTCCAGCACCTGCTCATCGGCGGGACCGAATCTTTCCAGGGCGTCCACCAGCAGCAGGACAAGATCACGGCTCTCCAAAGCGGCGTGGATTTCCTGCATCATTTTGCGGTTGAGGCGGCTATCAGGCTTGTGCACGCCGGGCGTATCGATAAAGACGACCTGGCCCGCGGGCCGGCCGCGCTGGGCCTTCACGTTGAGAATGCCCTGAATGTTCATGCGCGTGGTCTGAGGTTTTTCCGTGACGATGGCGATTTTCTCGCCCACCAGCGCATTGAGCAGCGTGCTTTTCCCGGCATTGGGGCGGCCGATAATGGAAACAAAGCCTGCGCGGTGCGCCATTATGCCTGCACCTGGCGGGGAGAAGAATCCGCCTTCTTCGGCTGCGACCGGCAAACCCGCACCTTCTCTATCTTGCGGTCGGTTGATTCAAGAATTTCAAAGCGCAGTCCTTCGTCTTCAATGACCTCGCCGGGAAGGGGGATGCGGCCGGCAATCGCGCTGACCAGACCGCCGACGGTGGCGGTCTCACGCCCGTCCAGGCGCACGTTAAACAGGTCCTGCAACCGGCCGACGTCAACCGTGCCCTGCATCACGTAAGCGCTGTTGCCTTCGCGGACGATATCGTACGCGTGCTCATGCTCGTCGCGTATTTCGCCCACGATCTCTTCCACCAGATCTTCCATGGTCACCAAACCCGCCACTGAACCGTACTCATCGATCACGATGGCCATGTGGATGTTTTCTTTTTGCATCTCGCGCAGGAGCTGCGAGGTCATCTTGGTCTCAGGCACAAACAGCACCGGCCGCACCAGCCTGGCCACGGTGGTAGTGCGCGCCTGATCGTCAGGAAGCTGGATGAGATCGTGCGCCAGCACCATGCCCAGAATGTGATCGATACTGACGGAGTAAACGGGCACGCGGGAATGCGGCTTATCGCGTAACAGGGCGGTAAAGGCCTCAATCGTGGTCGTATCCGGGACAGCGAACATGTCGGGCCGCGGCGTCATGACCTCGCGCACAGTTTTGTCGCCGAATTCGACCACGGACTGGATAAGCTGGCGATCACTCTCATGCAGGATGCCTTCTTCTTCCGCGGCTTCAATCAGGGCGTCCACAGCCTCGGACGGGTGCTCGGGCTGCTCCGGTTCGTGTGGCTCCGCCAGCGCAGCCACGGACAGTCCGAAGCCCAGAGCGACAGTGATGGGCAGCATGAGGTATATCAGGACCAGTAAGAGCGGCACGAAGTGAACCAGCCATTCACCGCGGGTGCGCGTGAAGAGCACGTAGGGCAAGAGCCGGTTGCAAAGAATAATGACCAGGATAATCCCAATCATGGCCTGCACAATTTCCGGCCAGGTCCACCGGGTGTCGCGGAAAACGAGATAGCCGATAAGAAAAGCGATGGTTGCGTTGATCAGGTGCGTCAGGACCGCGAAAGCGAGAGTGGCGCGCCGGCTGGCACGAAGCAGCCGGGGCTCCACCAGCTTCTCAAAGGCTTCGATGTTTTCCTGAAACTCGCGGCTCAGAAATTTGCCGCTCTCGGTGTAAAGCCGGTCCAGATAAGAGACCAGGACCAGAAGGGCGCAGAGAAGCAAAACCGTGGAATAAAGAGCCAGGAGGGTCATCGCGCGCTCCTGTGCGTGGCGGTCCTGTTTGCGCGGGATTGGGGCTTGCCGTGTTTGCTTCGGGCTGCGACGGAGACTGGCGCCCGGGCCCTGGTCCGGCTGCTGGGTGAATGCGTGCGATCGATGAGCGAAGCAGGCAGCCTGAGCTGGACACGCAAACGGCTTTCCGTTCTGGCCATCCGTCCGTTGTCAGACTCATGGTCATAGCCGGCCAGGTGCAGCATGCCATGCAATACAAGGACCTTCAATTCTTCCGCCGTGCCATGGCCGTAGCGGTGCGCGTTTTCGCGGGCAATATCAGCGGAAATAGCGATGTCGCCTCCCGCGGGACATGGGAAGGAGAGCACGTCAGTTGGCTTGTCTTTGCGGCGAAAGCGGCGGTTGAGCTCCCGGAGACGACTGTTGCCAGAGATCAGAACGCCGACTTCACCGGAAATCTTCGCCAACTTTTGCGCCCTTCTGGCGAAGCGCTGGATTTCCGCCGCGCTCACGCCTTCGACCTCGGTTTCAAAAATGACCATCAGCGTTTCCCGAAAACAAATCGGGAGGGCCTTCACCGCCCTCCCGCATGGAATTTTACTAGATTTCTACTGTTGCAGAGGGGGCTCGTTCGTCTCCTGCTCCTCCTGCACCTCGCGCGGCAGCTCCAGCGACATCTGCTGGCTGCGCGACCTTTCGTCGTAAGCGCGGACGATGCGCTGCACCAGGCAATGGCGCACCACGTCCTCCTCGGTGAAAAAGTTAAACATGATGCCCTCCACGGGCTTGAGCACGTCCATGGCCTCAAGCAGGCCGCTGCGGCGCGCGTTGGGCAGGTCAATCTGCGTGATATCGCCGGTGATCACTGCTTTGGAGTTGAAGCCCATGCGGGTCACAAACATCTTCATTTGTTCGGGCGTCGTGTTCTGCGCCTCGTCCAGAATGATGAAGGCGTCATTCAGCGTGCGTCCGCGCATGAAGGCGATGGGCGCAATCTCAATGATGTTCTTCTCCAGAAAGCGGTCCACACGCTCCTGGTCCATCAGATCGTAGAGCGCGTCATATAGCGGACGGAGATAGGGATCGACTTTTTCCTGCAGAGTTCCCGGCAAAAAGCCCAGACGCTCGCCGGCTTCCACCGCCGGACGCGCGAGCACAATGCGGTTCACGCGCTTGGCGTTCAAAGCCGAGACAGCCATGGCAACAGCCAGATAGGTTTTACCTGTGCCGGCCGGGCCGATGCCGAAAACCATGTCGTACTTTTCAATGGCGTCAATATAGCGGCGCTGGTTCATGCTCTTGGGCTGGACCTGCCGCTTGCCAAACGACCGCTGCTTGCCTGCCTCGGCCAGGCCGCGCAGAGTAGCGGTGCCGTCGGCCACCACCACGCGCAGCATGGAGCTGAGATCGGCGTCAGGGAATTCCTGGCCCGTGCTGCCCAGGTGATCGAAGTCGGTAAAGATCTGCTCGGCGCGAGCCACGTCCCGCGCGGCGCCCTCAAGCTGTACTGAGTCAGACTTCAGGTCAATGTTGACGTTGAGTCCATTTTCCATCACTTGCAGGTTCTCGTCGCGTATGCCGAAGAGCTTCTGGATGTTGGGGACGATTTCTATGTTCTTTTTCATTCAGTTTTTGCCGTTACTTCCAATCTTCGATCTTGATCCTTTGACCATAGCGGATTGCGTGCAACATGGCGCACAAATACGCCCGGCCCCGCGCCGATCAGCACAGAGAACATAAGATTGCTTTGTGCATGGAAAAGCTGGATAGCTGGCCCCACCGAAACGCGGAGGTAATACCATTGGCCTGAGAGTACCCCCGATATTGACCCAAGTCAACAAGCTTCAGGCGGCTTTCACGCCGCTTTAACATTGGATGCCGGGAAGCATGAGCACGATTGCGATTCTTGCAAGCAGGCCCCCAGGATTGCGCGGGCTTTTATTGCGCACCCCTCGAACTCATTGCCTGCCCCTGGGTCTTCAAATGCGCCAACTCCCGTCTTCGGCCGGCGACGGGGAAGAACCAACGCGGAGCGGCGCATTGACCGGAGCGGCTAAACCCAAGTAAAATAGGGTTTTCGGCAATACTTAAGAAAAACTCTCTGACAGGAAATCAAAGCAGGCACAATGGCAAATCATTTTTCTGCGCTGAAGCGCGCGCGCCAAACCACTAAACGCACGGAAAACAACCGGTCAAATACTTCCCGTCTGCGCACCGCGCTGCGCAAGCTGCGCCAGTCCCTGGAATCGGGCGACGCCAAGCAGGCCAAAGAGGCTTTCGGCAGCACCGTGTCAATGATCGACAAAGCCGTGAAGAACGGCGTGATCCACAAGAACACCGGGTCGCGGTATAAATCCCGCCTGAGCGCAAGAGTGGCCAAGGTGAAGTAGGTTGTTGGATTTTATGGAGCCCGCCGGCATGGCGGGCTTTTTGTTTGTTTGTTTTCGTCTCGACGCAGGCGGTCTGGAGCGAAGCGACAGAAACTATTCGTACGCCAGTGCGTCGATGGGGTCTTTCTGCGCGGCCTTGAACGCCGGATAGACGGCGCCCAGCATTGCTCCGCCGATGGCGATTGCCGTGGCGTACAGCGCCCACTTCCAGGTAATCGGCAGGACGCGCAACGTCGGGAACTGGTGTACCAGGCTGGCCCGGCCAACCACGCTGATGATGAAGCCGACGATGATTCCGGCCACCGCCAGCAGCAGCGTTTCGCGCAGGATCACGCGCACCACGTAAGCCTTGGAGGCGCCCAGCGATTTCAGGATCCCGATCTCCCGGGTCCGCTCCATGACCGCTGTGTACATGGATTGGAAGATCACGATGAATCCGATGATCACCGCAATACCGATCACCACTTTGATGAACATGTTGAGCCCCGGGATATT
>JBGPZS010000607.1:0-2011 GCA_041493865.1 Terriglobia bacterium | reverse complement strand
CGAACGCGCCCGGACCTACGGACGTTTGCTCACCGGCGCCGGCCTGACCAAAACAGGCGCCGATTCCGCCGTCCCCGTGGTACTGCTGAAGACTTTACCCGGCGCGCACCACATTTATCACCAATACGTCATCCGCGTGCGCGATCGCGACAAACTGCGCGCCTTTTTGAGCGAGCGCGGCATTGGCTCAGAGATTTACTACCCCATTCCGCTGCATTTGCAAAAGTGCTTTGCCTACCTGGGCCACGCTCCGGGCGACCTGCCGGAAGCCGAGCGCGCCGCGCTTGATGTGCTCGCTCTGCCCATGTTCGCCGAGCTTGAAGAAGACGAACAGCGGCATGTGGTGGACTCGATTGCGGCGTTTTATTCCTGAACTGCCACGCCTTTGGTTATGGCCTACACGGTGTTGGTCACGATAAGTTTCACTACATGGATGAGAGTGGGCTTTAGAGACTAAAAAGAAATGACCAGCAACCTCCAACATTGGGTCGACCGCATACGCGCCGGCGAAGTGCGCGCGCTGGCCCGCGCCATCAGCACCATTGAAGACAATCGTCCTGAATCGCGCGAGCTGCTCAAGTCGCTTTTCAATTTCAGCGGACGCGCCCGCGTAATCGGCCTTACCGGCGCTCCCGGAGCGGGCAAAAGCACACTGGTCGACCAGCTTGCCCGTGAGTATCGGCGGCAGGAGCGCACCATCGGGATCATCGCCGTGGACCCCACCAGCCCGTACACTGGCGGCGCAATCCTGGGCGACCGCATACGCATGCAGTCCCATCATGCAGACGCTGGCATTTACATTCGCAGCATGGCCACGCGCGGCAAGCTGGGCGGGCTGGCCCGCGCTACTACTGATGCTGCTACCGTGCTCGATGCCGCGGGCAAAGACATCGTGCTGATCGAAACCGTCGGTGTGGGCCAGGATGAAATCGATATCGTGCGCCTGGCCGACGTCACCGTTGTGATTCTGGTCCCCGGCATGGGCGACGACGTGCAGACCATCAAGGCCGGCATCATGGAAATTGCCGATATCTTCGTGATCAATAAAAGTGACCGTGAAGGTGCGGACCGCGTGGAGCGCGAGATACGCTCCATGCAATCGCTTGCGATCCGCTCGGACAAGTGGACCCCGCCCATCGTTAAGACCGTGGCCAGCGAGGGCAAAGGCATCAGCGAGCTTGGCGCGGCCATCGCGAATTACGAGCAGTTCCTGCAACAGAAAGACCTGCTGCTGAAGAAGAAGATCACGAACTGGCATGAGCGACTGATCGAGATGCTGCGCGATGCGCTAATGGAGCGCCTGTTGAGCGAACGCCTGCCGGAAAGCGAGATCGCGCGCCTGGCCGCCGACATCGCCGAGCACAAGCGCGATCCGTATTCGCTGGTGGAGGAGATTGCGGGCAGCTTTGGAGACAGAACCCGCCACGGAGACACGGAGGCACGGAGAAAGGAAAAGGTTGGCATCGACTAACGCTCGGCTTGGCAAGAAGATGCTTTAGGATTGAGTTGACGAACCAAGAGCCAAAGGCCAAAGGCTAAGGGCCAATGGCCACTAGCCAGGAGCCGTATTCATGCACACCATTGACCATCTCGGGATCGCAGTAAAGTCGCTGGCGCAGGCGCGCAAATTCTATGAGCAGCTTGGACTGGAAGTCGTAAGCGAAGAAACTATCCCGCATGAGAAGGTCAAAGTGGCCATGATTCCGCTGGGCCAGAGCCGTATCGAACTGCTGGAAGCGACAAGCCCTGATTCGGTGATCGCAAAGTTCGTCGAGAAGCGCGGCGAGGGCCTGCACCATGTGGCTATACACGTCCCTGATCTCACGCATGCGGTGGAGACGCTCAAGGCCACGGGCACGCGTTTTGTTTCTGAGGAAATCAAGATCGGCGCCGGCGGTCATCTATATGTGTTCGTGCATCCTTCCAGCACCGGCGGCGTTCTGCTGGAGTTGGTGCAGGACGTGCCGGAAGGCGTTTAGCTCTTCTTTCTTTATCCCGAGCGGAGCGAGGG
>JBGPZS010000158.1:0-8224 GCA_041493865.1 Terriglobia bacterium | reverse complement strand
ATTGCCGAATTGGTCCACTCCTGCCTCATCCATGTTGGCTGAATCGAAGTGGTTGATGTTCCCCGGCCAAAGCAGGTCCCATCGCGCGGACGCACTGCCGTCACGCATCGGCGGACCGGAAGCCAGAATCCGATAAGGCCCCCATGTACCTGCTGCTGACCGGACCTCGACTGAGGGCTGAATCACCGCCAGGTCGTGGCCTTCAAGAGCAAAGATATTGTCCGCGCTGTCAATATAAAGGCCTGGACTGTGCCCGGCCACTTCCGCTCCCGGACTGATGTCTACCCAGGTGTTGGCAGCGGTGCGCCGCGCCAGCTTGAAGTGGAAGGTGAAATCTCCCGCGATATAGTTCACCAGCGGGCGGCCGCTTGAATCAATTACAACCGACGGCGATTCATCTGACTGGCTGGTAGAAACGTTCCCTGAAACCGTTTCCCGTGGACTCCACAAGCCGCTGACCGGATCACGCTGCCGGTAGAAGACGTTGATATTTCCGTCGTAGTAGGCCAAGTGCAGGGCCCCCGCACGATCAAAGGCCAATGATGGATGCATGTCCGTGCTGCTGCCGGCCACCAACACCGGCGCAGTCCAGCTTCCACCGGTGCGGTTGGTGTAATACATGGGCTCGCTTGTGCCCCCGGTGACCACGTGCGGTGCGCCATTGGCGTCAAGCGCCAGCCCGGTCTTCCCCATATAGCGGTTCGTAGTGTTCAGGCCGTTGAGCCTGCCCACAACTTCCGGCGTCGCCCACGTGTCGGTGAACGTATCAAATTTCACATACTTGGTCTGTCCCGCTGCTATGTCTTCATAGACGATCTGGATAAAACGATCAGCTCCTGCGAGCTTCGCTTCCACACCCCCCATGCGAACTCCGTTGGCGGGGCGATGCGCCGCATCTGTCTCCGTGAAGCTCGTGGGATTGCCGGCGGGCGAACCCTTGTACACGCGGATAGACGCAGGCGCGATGCCGCCGCTGAACCCGCTGGCATTGGCTACAACGTACACAACGTCAGAGCTCGTGCGTACGACTTGCCGCGTATAGCAATCAACATATCCAGGCCCCACGGTTACAATCGGGCTCCAGGTTTGCGAATAGAGCTTGATGCCAATCCAGAGAATTGCCGTGGCAAAAAAGAAAAGCTTGCAATGTGAGAGGGTTCTGAGAGTGGTCCGCGTATCGCGCATGTTCTGGTGCGTCCTCGAAGAAACAAATCGTGCTGTGTTATTGAACGAAGGGCGTGATGGGAGCGACGCTATAGCGAATCAAGTGTCGCCAATGCTGCTTGAGATAGATGATAACGGCAAATATATCGTTGTGCGGCTTTTAAGAGTTTTGTAATTGAATACCGCTGCAAAGTTTTGCAGCTGTTCACTATGGGACTTCAGCGAGCCGGGCGTTGTTGCAATCGGCCCTTTGCGGCCGGGTATATCATCCTTTGTTAAACTCCGCTGCGCTTCCTCCCCGGACAGAAACGGCGGTGCTGCTCCAGGATGTAGCTGTCTGTCATTCCGGCCACGTAGTCGCAGACAATGCGGTGCAGCGGCTCGTGCCGCGTTTTTTCCTGATAACCCGCCGGCAGCTGCTGCGGCGACTTGATGAAAAACGCAAACATCTCGGAGATTACCTGTTCCGCCTGCCTCTTATCGCGTTCCAGCACCGGGCTGAAGTAGACGTTCTGATAGAGGAACTCTTTGATCTGGCGCCGTTCCTCGTCCACTGCGGGGCTAAACGCGAAAAGACGCCGCGCAAACTTCCTCACATCGTCCACTCGCTGCACGCCCGACGCGCCAATCACGTTGCGCGTGTGGACGATGAGGTCACTCACCAGATGGTCCAATACGCGCTTGAGCGTCTCATTGAACTTGAGTTTCTCTGCGGCCGTGGGATAGCGGCGTTCGACTTCCTCATACAGGCGCGCGAACACAGGCACGCCTCCACGGACTTGCTCGCGCGTCAGGATCCGGGCCTCTACGCCGTCATCCAGGTCCGCGGTCGAATACGCGATCTCATCGGTCAGGTCGATCAACTGCGCTTCCAGAGGCGGCCGCTGCTCCAGCAGGTATTCCGCGAGCTGCGGAAAATCCCTGGCGTCGTAGTCGCGCGAGTGCTTCACAATCCCTTCGCGCACCTCGAACGTCAGGTTCAGGCCCGGGAAATCCGCATAGCGTTGTTCAAATTGCTCTACCGTGCGCAGCGCGTGCAGGTTATGGTCAAACTGGTCGCCGTGCTCGCGCATTGCGGCATCCAGGATGCGCTCGCCTGCGTGTCCAAACGGCGGATGGCCGACATCGTGCACCAGCGCTAGCGCCTCCACCAGGTCTTCATTCAGTTGCAACTCCGCGGCAATGGTGCGGGAAATTTGCGCAACTTCAATGGTGTGCGTGAGCCGGTTGCGGAAATGATCAGAGTGTCTGCGCGTGAAGACTTGTGTCTTGTTCTCCAGCCGGCGAAAAGCTCGTGAGTGCACCACGCGGTCGCGGTCGCGCTGGAAGTCATTGCGGTAGGGGTGGCCGGCCTCAGGATAGCGCCGCCCGCGACTCTCCTCGGCGCGCGACGCGTAGGGAGCAAGCATGCAAAGAGTGTACCGTAGGTTCCTTCGTATCTCAGGTACAATACACGATCCGCCTGTCACAAACTTTCTTACCGAGGAAATGATGTCCCATACACTTCGTCCGCTTTCGCTTGGCAAACTGCTCGACGAAACGTTCAATATCTACCGGCGGAACTTCCTGCTGTTTGTCGGCATTAGCGCGGTCCCGAATATTGCCTTGCTGCTGCTCAAACTTGCCTTGGCGGGATTTGCAAGCACCGGCACGCAAGCAACCGGCGCCGCTGCGGCGTTCGCCGTCCTGAGCACGATATTTGCTTCCTTGTTCGTGGGTTCTATCGTAACCGCGGCCACAACTTTTGGCGTCTCTGACGTCTATCTGGACAGGCCGACCAGCATGATGGCTTGCTTTTCGCGCGTAAGCGGCAAGGCGCTCAGGGTGTGCTATGTCTCTTTCGTAGTGGGATTGATTGTTGGCCTTGGTACCTTACTGTGCATCGTTCCTGGAATCTACTGGGCGGGAGTGTATGGAATTGCAATTCCTGCCGTGGTTCTCGAAAACATCACCGGAAACGAGTCGTTGAAGAGAAGCTCAAATTTGACGAAGGACTCGGTCGGCCGTGTAATCGTCGTCTATTTCCTGACAGCGATCTTTACTGCTGGTATGGCATTCGCTCTGGGTTCAGCCGTAGCAGCTTTGGGACTGACGGCATTCCATGACACGGGACGACTCACTGGGCAACTGATGCAGGAAGTGATATCCACGCTGGGCGCCATCTTGTTTGGCCCGGTGACCGCCATAGGGCTCACGCTGGCCTACTATGATCAGCGCGTGCGCAAGGAAGCCTTTGACATTGAGCATATGATGAGCATGATGGCCGCTCCTGAAACCCTTGCCTCTGGGACCTCTGCTTCATGACAGATTTCGGTGGGCGGAGTGGCGCGACTCAGGCAAGCTTGGTTGGACGCTATCCATAATGCATTCGAGCATGCGCCGCTTGAATTTTGCGGGCAAAAACAAGGCCCCTCGCGCTCTGCGAAGGGCCAAGTACCAAATACAAGTACCGATTTACTGCTTCTGCGTCTGCTGTGCCAGCTTCACCTTGGTGCTTTCCAGCTTTTTGCTCACGCGCGTCACGTCTTGCTGGTCCACGTCCGCCGGCACGGATTTGCTCCACTCGTCCAGGGCGTGCTCCCAATGCGCCGCGGCCAGCTTGAACCTGTTGGTGCGGGCATAGAGTTCACCCAGGTGATCCTGGATGGTGGCATCATTCGGACTCTTGTCGGCGGCGCGGCGCAGGTTCTCTTCCGCCTGGTCGTAATTGCCCAGCTTGAAGTAGACCCAACCGAGCGAATCCAGATAGGCGCCGTTCTGCGGATCAAAGTCCAGCGCCTTCTTGACCAGGGTAAGCGCTTCTTCCAGATGGCTATTGTGGTCAGCCAGCATGTAGCCAAGGTAATTCAGCGCCATGCTGTTACTGGGATTCTGCTGCAGCACCTGGCGGAAGGCCTGCTCCGCCAGTTCGAATTTCTTCTGCCGCTCGTAAATGGAGCCTTGCAGAAAGCGAATGTATTCCTTCTCTTCCGCGCGGACAGCGAGCTTCTCTGCCTGGGCAATCGCGTCTTCTGATTCCTTCCAGTGCTTGAGCCGCATGTAGATCTGCGACAGCATGATGTAGGTATCGCGGTCCTCTGGGCCGCCCTTCAGCACAGACTTGGCGAGCTGGATGCTCTCGTCCGCCTTGCCGGCATCCGCCATTTGCTGGGCCAGCGTGAGTTTGAGACCTTTATCATTGGGCAGCTTCTTCACTGCTTCATGGGCCGTGCGCGTAGCATCATTCCACTGCTTCTGGTCGCGATACGCGTCGATCACGTCCTGGTAGCCGCGTGCCGCTTCATCTCCGCCCAGGTCAACGATCTTGCGGAACGTCTCCATCGCCAGCAGCGGCCGTCCCGCTTCGCGGTAGATGTTGCCCAGCCGCTCCAGGAACAGTGCGCGATTGCTCTTATCACCCTGGCGCGCATCCGGCGGCAGCGGATGGCCCACCAGCTTCTGCAGGACAGTGGCGGCCTCTTCATACTTGCCTTGCGCTTCCAGGATCAACGCTTCGTTGTAGGGGATCTCCAGCGAATCCTGCACCAGAGCGCCGGCTTTCTTCAGGTTCTCCATGGCCAGGTCAAACTTGCCCATGCGCCTGTAGATCTCCGCCACGCGCAACGCCGCGGTGGCGTCCTGGGGATCGGCGTCCTGGATGGTCCGGTACTCGTCCAGCGCAGCTTCAATCTGGTTGTCATTGGCCAGGTTCTGGGCCAGGCCGCGCATGGCATCCAGGTTTTCCTTGTCCATCGCCAGCGCCTGCCGGAAAGCGGCAATCGCGTTCTTGTATTCTTTTTGCTGCTCGTAGGTGGTTCCCAGGGCGACATAGATCTTGGCCGACCGCCGTCCCTCAGGCACCGAGCTCAATACCTCTGCTGCCTTCTTGTTGTCGCCCTCTTCGTTATAGAGGTAAGCCAGATTGGTGATGGCCTCTTCTGAACCGGGATCGAGGCTTACCGCGGTCTTGAATTCGTTCTCCGCTTTGATCAGGTCCTTATTCAGGAAGTACAAGCGGCCCAGCAGTAAATGGTTGTCCGCACTCTTGGGCTCGATCCTCGCCATGGCTTCGTACTGCTCAATGGCCAGCGTGAGCACTTCGCGCGATTGCGTTCCCGGCTGCAAATCGCCCAGGGAGCGCAGGTAGATCCGTCCCAGCAGCTTGTGCGCTTCCAGGTTGTCCGGATCGCGCTTGATGATCTCCTGGGCTTCCAGCACCGCATCGCGGATGCGCCCCGTCTTGGCGTAGAGCTCCGCCAGCGACGCATTCAAATACTCCGAAGAAGGATCGTTCTCAATGGCCAGCCGGTATTCCTCAATGGCCTTGGTGGCGTATTCGGAGCGCCCGTACATCGCCATCATCTCTTCGTACATGTGCGCCAGGGAGAAGTGATAGTAAGCGGCGGCCTGGTCGGGCTTCTTGTCCGCCTTGGGCTGGCTGGGGTTTGCGGCCTGGTTTGCGTCCTTGGAGGCTGCCCCTTTCTGGGGAGCGGCCTCTTTCTGTGCAGGAGCGGCAGGCGTCTTCGTGCTCTTGCCTTGCTGTGCAAAAACGGTGACAGTTGTAAGCAGGAACAACACTGACAAAAAAATGCGAGTTTTCATGAAATTCATAGAACGAACCGAGTTTTACCCTCTTATTGGATGCGCAGGCGCCGTTTCCGGTAGCGGTCATTCAACTTTCTTAATTCTAGCCCTTAGTTCCGGACTTTTCGCAGAAGATTACAATTCTTCACTAGTGACGGAAGTGACGCACGCCTGTAAGCACCATTGCCAACCCTAAGCGGTTCGCCGTATCAATGACTTCCTGGTCCCGCATCGATCCACCGGGCTGAATGATGGCCGTAGCACCGGCCCTGGCAATCTCTTCCACTCCGTCCGGAAATGGGAAAAAAGCATCAGAAGCGGCCACTGTGCCCTGCAAAGGTAAGATCGCTTTCATGGCCCCGATCTTGCACGAGTCCACCCGTGACATTTGTCCCGCGCCCACGCCCACGGTCTGCCCCTCGCGGGCATAAACAATGGCATTTGATTTCACATGCTTGCAGACCTTCCAGGCAAATAGCAGAGCACGCATCTCTTCCGCGGTGGGCTGACGATTGGTGGCGACCTTCAGGTCTGCGCCGGTCAACGGACGCGCGTCAGCATCCTGCATGAGCATCCCGCCGGAAACCTGCTTCATGGCAAACCTCTGCGTGGCTGGCTTTACCTCCACCAGTCGCAGATTTTTCTTGGCCGCGAACTTCTCGCGCGCCTCAGGAGAATAGCCGGGAGCGGCGATTGCCTCCACAAACAGTTTAGCAATCTCTTCCGCGGCAGCTCCGTCGATGACCCGGTTCACACCAATCACACCCCCAAACGCCGAAACCGGGTCCGTTTCCTTGGCGCGCAGGTAAGCTTCCAGCAGTGTCTTGCCCGTGGCCGCGCCGCTGGGATTGGTGTGCTTGATGATGGCGCAAGCGGTTTCATCGAATTCCTGCGCCAGGTCCCATGCTGCTTGCAGGTCAACAATATTGTTGAATGAGAGCTCTTTGCCCTGGAGTTGTTTGCCATTGGCGACGCCCGCGCCTGATCCATCTGAGTACATGGCGGCACGCTGGTGCGGATTCTCACCGTAACGCAGGTCCATTGTTTTGTTGAGGTCGATCCGCAATACGGCGGGAAAATCGTTGCCCGTTTTTGCAGGTGTATCCTGGGGAAGCTGGAACTGCGCCACGCTTTCATCCAGAGACGTGCCGGCCAGCGTTGCGGCAATCGCGCTGTCATACGCAGCGGTCGTGGCAAAAGCCTTTTGCGCCAGACGCCAGCGCGTGGCCAGCCCCAGTTCCCCGCCGGAACTTGCCATTTCCTGCGCGATGGCCAAGTAGTCATCGGGTGATGTGACGATCGCTACATCGCGAAAATTCTTGGCTGCGGAGCGCACCATGGACGGGCCGCCGATATCGATGTTCTCGATCACCTCATCGAAGTGCACCCCCGGCTTGGACGCGGTCTTCTCAAAAGCGTAGAGGTTCACAACAACCATATCGATCGGCTGTATGCCGTGTTCACGCGCTGATGCAACGTGGCCCGCATTCCCACGAATGTGCAGGATCCCGCCGTGCACCTTGGGATGGAGAGTCTTCACCCGGCCGTCCATCATCTCAGGAAAGCCGGTCAGCTCAGAGATGTCTTTCACCGCGATGCCGGCCTCGCGCAGCAGCTTGGCCGTGCCTCCGGTGGAGACCAAGTCCACTTTCATGGCCGCCAATTGACGGGCAAAATCGGCCAGACCAGCCTTGTCCGTAACACTGAGAATTGCACGCTGAATTTTGGGCACTCTTTACATCCTTGGGCAGGATTGGACGAATTAAAGGATAAGGTAGCAGCGAGGCCGTGCGGATGCAACCGAGTGAAAAGCAGCAGATTACGCAAAAATTTTGGGAGGGCTCGCTGCCGCCAAAGCAAGCAGCTTCAAGCCCTCCCATATTTTTATTTGACGACTTGCGGTTATCCCGGAGAAAGATGCTCCAGGTTGTAGATCCACATCCTGTCCTGGTCTTTGATTTTCTTCATCTCGCCATTGACCTTCACCTTTTGACCTGACATACCTTTCATTTTCTCCGGGTTAGCGATCGTGGTGGCTTTACCCTGATCATCGATAAACACCATGTCATCGCTCCCGCCGCCTTTCGATGGATCGCATGTCGCTTTACCGGCCGTCTCCACCACGTTCGCGGCGTTGCAAAGCGTACCCGTCATCTCTGTTCCCTGGCTCTTGTCCTGGCTCTTGTCCTGCGCTTGCAACGCGACCATGGAACAGAGCAGAAA
This sequence comes from Terriglobia bacterium, assembly GCA_041493865.1. Taxonomy (GTDB): domain Bacteria; phylum Acidobacteriota; class Terriglobia; order Terriglobales; family Acidobacteriaceae; genus Angelobacter. Next base: position 274 of record JBGPZS010000158.1, on the reverse strand, counting down.
CACGACAAGCAGTCCTGCTGTTCTTTTCATTTTTATTCCCTCCTAAATGAAAAATGCCCTGTTTGGGCTGTCGCGCGTGTGATGCGAGAGAACGACGGGAGGTTACATGGAAGGAATAAATTTTCTCCTTTCAGAGCTGGATGGAAGGAGCTCTCATTTCGGCTTGGCTTTCAGCTTGGCTTGTCCGTTCTGCAGTTCCACGGTGTATTCCACCGCCTTGCAGCCGTATTCCTTGCGGAGTTGCGCGGTCTTCTGCTTCACGAATTTTTTGAAT
>JBGPZS010000177.1:0-7656 GCA_041493865.1 Terriglobia bacterium | reverse complement strand
TTGGGGTCATTTTGCCGGGCTAATTTCCCAAGCACCGCGTCCAGCGCCGCCGGACTCAGCTTGCTTGCTCAACCCGCGGCTTTGACCTGCTCCGTGAGACGAATTGGTTTTGTCTCAGACATTGGATCAATTTTAGCAGTCGGCAATGAGCGACCTGTGAAATCCCCTATAGCCGCAACGGTCTTTATGGCAAACGAGCTTAAGGCAAAAATTAGCCGCGAATGCACACGAAAAAACGCGAATCGAAAACAAACAGCGGCTTCGTCTTATGCGCGCAAATTCGCGGCTAGCCGGTCACGCAAGATTTTTTTGCGCCAGGTAAAACGCGTAGCACAGTGCCAGGAACGCTGCTTCCAGGCCCACAAAGACCACCAGAAAGCTGTTGTGGATGCGGAAAAGGATTCTGTTGTCCAGCGCCCATTCGTTCGCCGGCAGGCGGGCCTGCATGGCGCGATAAAGGTCGCGCGAGACCATCACGAAGAAGCGCAGTAGTAGAAAATAAAAGCCAATCCAGAAGACCACCCAGAAGAGCGGGCCGACGCTCGTAAACAGCCCGCTGAATCCATAGGCGTTGCCGCTCAAAGCCACGTGCAAAAACACCAGCAGGACCAGGTTGGGCCAGAGCCCTTCCGTCGTGACGAAATAAAGATAGTAATCGGCCAGCCGGCCCGCATGGCGATTGCGGGAAAACTCTTTCTGCGCGCCTTTGCTGAACAAACCAGCGGCCATCAGCAATGCCAGTGAGAAGACCAGCGGGCTGCCGGAGTTGGCGATGGCCAGCGCGCTCTGCCGGGCACGGAGCTTTCGCTCCCAGGCGGCCATCTTCTGTTTGTACTGTTCCTCAGAGATGTGCGACTCCTCCAGCGAGCTGCTGAGCGCGGCCAGCGCCTGTTCGCGCGTCAATGGCGTATCAGAAATATGAAGTTTAAAGCTCGGTTTGGGCGAATTCGAAATCCTTCTGATCTCCGCCTGCGTGGCCGCGATGATGTCTTCCTGGCGCTTGACCTCAACCTGCACGTTCGCCTGCAACGCGGTAATTTCGTCTTCCAGCTTGCCCGCATGGCGCGTCATCTGCCAGTTAAGGAATGACGCGATCACGGCAATCAGCACCAGCCCTTGCAGCGCAAAAAGACCGGGAGTGATCCAGCCCGGCAAGCCGGCCGTAGCCGCGTAAGGAAGCAGTTCAGCGTTCTGGTCAATCACGTTTTTCTGGCGGAGAAACGGAATGAAACCGGGCTGCTGGCGCCATTGCAGCCGGAGCTGGTCCTGGGGCGTGAATTGCACTTCGCTAACAGCCGCTTCGTCCTGATACACCGATTCCATCGTACCGGCTTATTTAGCACGTTCAAAAACCGCGCACAAGCACCAGGAGTGCATAGCGGCAAGTGCACTCGCGGTGCCGGACGGTCTGCCGTTCCTTGCGGGGCCAACTTTACTGTGTGACCACCACGCTAACCGACGAAGCAGCCGTCGCCACGTTAAATGGCGAACCCGCCAATGGCGAGAGCACTCCGGTGGACGAAATGCCAAACGTGGCGATGTCATGGCTGATCTGGTCAGTCACATACACGGCCGTGGTGGTCGCGTTCACGGCCACAGCGGAAGGTCCGAGTCCTCCAGTGGCGAACGGAGATCCATTCACCGCGCCCAACGCTCCCGAGGCGGCGTCAATCACGTACGCGGAAACGTTGTTTGAGCCCGAATTGGCGGCATACAGAAATGCTCCTTGAGGATCAATGCCCAGCCCGATCGGCTGTACGCCTGCGGCAAAAGGCGAACCGTTGATCGGCGCCAGCGTTCCGTTCGTCTGGATGGTGAATCCCAGCACGGCGTTGTGGGCCGTGTCCGCTACATAAAGAAAGCCGCCGTTGCGCCCGACCACGACCGCGTTCGGCGTTGCGCCCGCGCCCATGGCAAATGGCGACCCAGCTACCGCCGTCAGCGCCCCGTTGTTTCCGACGGCAAATGCCGCCACCGTTCCCTGCCCGGGATTGGCGACAAATAGAAAGTCCCCTTTGGGCGAAATAGCGAGCGACTGCGGATGTGACACCGGAGTAATCGGGAAGGGCGAGCCCGCCACCGTACCCAGGCTGCCGCTGCCGGGATCGACGGTGAAAGCCGTGATGTCGCCCGACGTCTGATTGGCCACGTACAGGAACGGCGCGGTGGGTGACATGGCCATCGCAATCGGCCCGGTACCGGTAGCGAAAATGTTGGGCGGGTTCACCGGAACCACGACGCTGTTGCTTACCGGCACGGAAAGATTGCCGGTTTTATTGTTGATGTCCAGCAAGGTCACGTCATTGCCGGCAAAGGCGGATATATAGAGGAAGTTGCCGGCGGTTTGCGCGGTCACAGCCGAGGGATTTGAGCCGACCGCGAAATTCGGCGTCCCCAGCGGGGCCAGCGTACCATTGCCCTGCACGCGGAACTCAAACACCTCATTGGTGCCCTGCCCCACCACATACGCGAACTGGTTCTGCGAGCTGGCACAGCCGCTAAGAAAGCCGGCGCCACAAACCGCAACAATGCCTATTAAGCCGCATAAGGCCGAAATGGTCCTTGCCCTCATTGATTCTCCTCGCCTGAAATTAGAAAGAAAAACAAGGATACATGAAGCAGGGCGAAAACCGCATCCCTGGCTTTCTGAGGCCTTCCGATCTACGCAAAGAACGCTCGAAGTGGCGGCTTTTGCGGGCCTTTCGGACCTGATTCTCGACAATCCCGTCAACATTGGCGAATTAGTACAGTCTTGACAACCGAGATTTGCGGAGCCGTTCGTTTTCGGTCAGTTTAGACCCTGAAATCAAAGATGCCGTCGCAACAAAAAAGCGCGCCCCTGAGGGCGCGCTTTTTCGCGGAGGCAGGCCTAGCTTTTCTGTGCTTTGGTTTTCAGGACCTCAATGGCGCGGCGAAGTTGTTCATCTTCCTTGGGCTGCGTCTTCTGGGGTTCTTCTGTCGTGCTGTTGTCGTCATCATCGGAAATGGTGACCACATCGTCATTGGAGGCCACCAGGATGTTCGGGGTGATGCCGGTATCCTGTATGACTTTGCCATTGGAGGTATAGAACTTGGCGATGGAGAGAATCAGGGCCGATCCATCCGGCACCTCTATCAGCTTTTGTACGGAGCCTTCGCCGAAGGTCTTGTCGCCGAGCACGTCGCCGCGGCTGTTATCCAATATTGCCGAAGCCACCAATTCAGCCGCGCCGGCGGTGCCGCGGTTTACCAGGACCGCTAAAGGCAGGTCGGTAATCTTCTTCTGCGGGTCGGCGCTGTAAGTCACTTTCTCAAACTTCTGGCCTTGCAGCGTGCCGATGGTCCCTTTGCCCAGGAAGAGATTGGCCACAGCCACGCCCTCTTCTTCGTCGCCCTCGGAGTTATAGCGCAGGTCGAGCACCAGTTTCTTGGCGCCCTTCTTCTGTAGAGATTTGATTTTCTCCGCTACTTCCGCGGCTTTGCCCTTAGTGAGTACCTGGGCCTTGATCACGCCAACGTTGTCCGCCAGCATCTGCTCCTGGACCGCGGGAAGACTGACGACGTCGCGCACAACCGTGATTTTTTGCGGCTCGATCTTGCGCGCGCGGATGATGGTCAGCTCCAGGCGTGAACCTGGGTCGCCCACCAGATGGTTCTTCACCGCCGCCAGAGACAGATCATGCGTGCTCAGGCCTTCCACGGTCTCAATGATGTCTCCGGCATTCAGGCCGGCCTTGTCGGCAGGGCCGCCGGGAATCACGGAGACAACGGCGGCATAGCCAAAGCGCTTGGAAACCGTGGCGCCGATGCTCGCTTTGCCATCGCCCTTTTTCTGCTTGAAGACTTTGTATTCGGCTGGAGTCAGGTAACTGGAGTCAGCATCGAGCGATTCCAGCAGACCGTGCAGTGCGCCGTTGGTGACCGTGCTCATGTTGGGCTCTTCCACGTATTCGGCGCGAACGCGGTAGAGCACTTCACTGTAGACGCCGATGTGCTTGAGGGTAACATCGCCGCTGCTGCTGCCGCCCGAGGCATGCACGCCGAGGCTGCCAATCAAAACAAAAGCGATGATCAACATGGAACTGGTCAGGAGAAGAACTTGGATCTTTTTCGACATCGGACAGACCTTTATATTCCTTTTAAAGACGCAGAGACACCCGTGAAGGTGAGCTAATTCATCTATTATAGCCACTTTTTTGGATGCTGTTCAGCTTTCCCGAGGCGCAGGAAAAATCCTAAGTCACTGCCCGCCCGGCCATTTTTCGTCCCCGGCAATGCGCAGCAGGCTGTTCTTTGCCGCTAGCGGCGGGAACTGAGGATCCCCAGAATCTCTCTAAGTCCCTGCCGAACTTGCTTTAACTCCGCCCGGCCTGTTACCGGGACGGCGAAGGGTAACGGGGACTGCTTGCGTTTGACTTCGGCCCGCAATTGCTGGCGGGCCCCGGCAATGGTAAATCCTTGATCGTAGAGGAGCTTCTTGACCCGGAGGACGTTTTCCACGTCGATTTTCCGGTACATGCGCTGGCCCGTGCCGCTCTTGGAGGGCTTGAGTTGGTTAAATTCAGTCTCCCAGAAACGGAGCACATAGCTGGGCAGACCGCACAGGCGGCTGACCTCGCCAATACGGAAATAGAGCTTGTCCGGGATTACTACTTCGCCGGAAACAGGTTTCCGTGCGCTGCTCTTTGCAAGTTTATGCATGGGGGTCCACGGGACGAAGCGGCTATGCGGATATTAAGTCCGATAACGGCATACCGTCAACCGAAATAAACGCGTGTCCGCTTCTCCCTGATTGCTCTGGAGGGAGAGAGGTTTTGCAGGGGGTTGGTCGAGCGGGCAGTCCTTCGCCAGCGTCCAGCCTGGCAAAGCACTGCCGCCCTTAGTAGCTTTCCTTCAATGTCGATAGCTGCTGGCGATGGCTGCGGCTCAAAGTCACCTGCTTGCCGGAAACCAGAGTCACCAGGTATTTGCCGCTGAACGATCTTCGCAGTTCGTGAACAAGGTTTCGGTTCACGATGACCGAGCGGTGGATCCGCACGAAGTCCCGTTCCGGCAGCCGCGCCGCGAATGTGCTTATCTTTTCCCGCACGCGGTAATGCACGGTCCCCGCATGCACCTGCACATAGTTCCCTGACGCTTCAAAATATTCAACTTCATCAAGCGGGACAAACACCGTGCGCCCGCTGTCCTTGATGGGCAGTCTGCCACTCGTCACTACGCCTTCTGCTGTGCTCATACACTTACACCGTGGGTACGCAATCTTTCCTTAGTTAGACGAATAGAAGAACGAATCGTCACAATTTTTTTGCGCTATTTAATTTCGTTTAACAAATGAGCGCGCTCTTTGCACTGCGCCCGGTTCCCATAATGTGTAGGTCTTGACTTGCTTGTTTACCAAAAATGAAAGATGTCTGCCGCTGTACGCCTGGCTGGCATTGGAACATTGGCTGCACACGATTTTCACATTCTCCTCTCGGACACTTTTTCGGTACGGCTCATCACGTCTGTTTTTCCCTTCGTCACAAATGCATTCATGAGCATGAAAAACGCGCGGCGGTTGGAATGGCAATTGCATTCCTGAGGACAAGCTGCGCGCCTCATGAATATCCCTGCGCAGCATTCATAAGGAGAAACAAATGAATCATTATCATCACCATCCAGTCAAACGACTGTTATTTGCAATTGTGACGATGGCGCTGTTGTGGGCCGTCCCATCAGCGGCCCAGGTCCTCAAAGGCTCCATCTCCGGTACCATCACTGATTCCCAGGGAGCGGTGGTGTCCGGCGCGACCGTCAAAGCCACCAACAACGGGACCGGGACAACCCTCACAACCGCCAGTGACGGCTCGGGCTCGTTCCGCTTCAACCTGATTCCGGTTGGAGAATACAAGGTAGAAATAAGCGCGGCGGGTTTCCGGTCCGCCGTCCAGAACAACATCATGATCGCGGCCGGGCGTGACAGCGGGCTGGGCGCGATTGCCCTGACCGTGGGTGAAGTCACAACCGCCGTGGAAGTCACCGCCGCGGCGCCATTGATTGAGTCGACCCAGTCACAGGTGACCAACACCTTCGCCGGCGCCCAGCTCACCACATTTGCGGGGGTCAACGAGAACCAGGGGCTGGACAATCTGGCGCTGTTCGTTCCCGGAGTCGTGAGCGCGCGAGACAATGGTTTTTCCAACACCAACGGCGGCACCGGATTCTCCGTGAACGGTCTGCGCGGGCGCAACAATGACCAGCAGATTGACGGACAGAACAATAATGACAACAGCATCGGCGGCCCGGGCCTGTTCGTGACGGACACGGAATTTGTTCAGCAGTACGTTCTCATCACCAACCAGTTTGGCCCGGAGTACGGCCGTAATGCCGGGTCGGTGGTGAACGTGATCACCAAGACCGGTTCCAATTCCTGGCATGGCAGCGTATACGCGCATGAGAACAACACCGTTCTGAATTCCATGACCAACTTCCAGAAACGTTTCGCCACCGATGCCGCTGGCAATCCCCTCACCTCGATCCCGCGCGCCAATGACGAGTTTGGTGGTTTCACCATCGGCGGCCCGTGGATCAAGAACAAGCTGTTTTTCTTCGGCGGTTTTGACCAGCAGATCATCTCGCAGAACAGTCTTTACACCAGCGCGGGCAACGTGCCGACTCCGGCCGGTATCGCCACGCTCTCGGCCTGTTTCCCGGGAAGCCAGAGTCTGCTCGCTTTGAAATCGTTTGGCCCGTACTCCATCTCGTCCGGCAATCCCACTCCTTTTGGCACATTTCTCAACAGCAATCCGGCTTGCCCGAACGTTGAGTTAGGTGGAGTAGAGCGCACCCTGCCCACGCACACGCACAACTTCAACTGGGTGGGCCGCATGGACCTGCAGCTGGGCAGCGACACGATCATGGGCCGCTACCTGTTCAATCGCGGCAACAATTTCAACCTTGATTTCGGCGATGCCGCTGCCGGATTTCCGGTCAGCGTACCCGCTCTGAGTCAGGCCGTGTTGCTGGGCGATACCCACAACTTCGGCCCGCGCGTTGCCAATGAATTCCGTGTTGGTTTTAGCCGGTTGAATGTTACCTTTGCCACGAACACGATTGGCACGGTACCCTCTGACGTCAATGTTTCTCAGGCAATCACACGCGCCACCTTCACCAACCCCAGCTTGCTGCCATTCGGCCTGAGCGGCGCGTTTCCTGAAGGCCGTATCGTGAACACGTGGCAGGCGCAGGACAACTTCAACTGGGTTGTTGGCAAACACATCTTTAAGGCGGGCGTGAATTACACCTATCAGCGCTCTCCTAACACTTTCCTGCCCAATCTCAACGGCGCATTCCGCTTTACTGATTGGGAGGCGTTTGCCGCCAATACACCCAACCGCGTGCGCATTGCCGCCGGGTCGCCAACCCTGGACTTCCACGAGCATGACACGTTCCTATATGCCGGAGATGACTGGAAGATCGGGCAGAACCTCACGCTCAATCTCGGCCTGACCTGGACTTATTACGGCCAGCCGGCCAACTTGTTCAATGAAATGACCACGCAGCGCGAAAGTAACGCCTCGACTGCATTCTGGCGCCAGGATATCCCGCTTGCGGCGCGCACCTTCCCCGCGCTTGATTCAGTCAAGACCAGCTTTGGACCCAGCCTGGGGTTCGCTTACACGCCGCAGTGGGGCGGCT
>JBGPZS010000271.1:0-5634 GCA_041493865.1 Terriglobia bacterium | reverse complement strand
GCTTATCCTTCTTTCAGCGTCAGCACGTGAGAAGCGCCCGCCGATACCCGTCGGAATCTTAGCAAAAATATGAGATTGGGCGAAGCGCACAGGCCGAAATTCGGGCGGCACAGTTCCATTTTGGTAATGCACAAATTGACCAAAAATAACTGCCACTGCCGCGGCACAAGTCAGGATGTGCCGGACCGGCATTGCGGCTTTTTTCACTGGAGGAAATGAAGGCTGGCTAAGTGTGTATGCGCGGAAATTACAACGGTTACCTTCGTCCCGTGCCCGCCGAAAGCCGAATTACACAACTATTACAATCCGCCGGCTCCCCGGCTGCTAGGCTGGAATCAAATAACCAGCAAGCTCCAACCAAGGGAGAAAATATCCGTGAATTTTTTCAAGCGTGACAGGACATTTCGGGAGCCGATCGGCAAGCTCACTACCTTTTTCATGGCCGCATTTCATGTGGGCGCAATTGCCGCGTTATTCATGTTTACCTGGAAGGCCTTTTTCATCGCGCTGGCACTGTGGTGGATTGCCGGCAGCCTGGGCATCGGCATGGCCTATCACCGGCTGCTCACGCATCGCGGTTTCAAGACCTATAAATGGATGGAATATTTCATGACCATCTGCGCCACGCTGGCGCTGGAAGGCGGACCTTTTTTCTGGGTGGCGACGCACCGCGTGCATCACCAGAATACTGACGTGGAAGGCGATCCGCATTCGCCGCGCGATGGCGGCTTCTGGTCGCACATGGGCTGGATCATGACCGGCCGCACGCTGCATAACCATTCCTCCGCGCTCCTGCCGTATATTCCCGATCTGCGTAAAGATAAGTTTCATACCTTTATCAGCAAGTGGCACTGGGTCCCCATCACCGTGCTGGGCATTGCGCTCCTGGCTTTCGGCGGCTGGTCCGTAATGCTCTGGGGGATCTTCTTCCGCACGGTCATGGGACTGCACTTCACGTGGCTGGTGAATTCGGCCACGCACATGTGGGGATCGCAGCGCTTCCTGACCGGAGACACTTCCAAGAACAGCTTCTGGGTGGCGATCCTGACGTTTGGCGAAGGCTGGCACAATAACCACCACGCGCATCCGCAGGCGGCGCGCCATGGGCTGGCATGGTATGAGGTTGACCTGAACTGGTACGGAATCTGCGCGCTGCGCGCTCTGGGCCTGGTGTGGGACGTGAAAGCGCCCAAACTCAAGGACGCCGTGAGGCTCAAGCCGGCGAAAGTCCCGCTGGAGACGTTCTCGCCCGCGGCCTCAGGCGACGATTAGCAGAACGGCCGTTGGCTCTTGGTAATTGGTATTTGGCAAAGCTCCTCCTATCCGGTGCTTGTCGAAGCCAAATACCAAGAGCCAAGTACCCATAGCTTCCATGGTCCTTCCTTCTTCCTAGCGCGCTGCATCCTTTACAATTTCCTCAGCCACCATGCGCATCACCAGCAGCGCCCGGACAATCGCGTTCTTCATTACACTGGGCTCGTGCCTGGTGGGCCTGGCCATCTATCTCAATATCGTCTGGCTGGTGCACAACTGGCGCAACGTGGTGCCCCTGGTGCTGGGCATCATCTTCTTCAGCCTGATTATTGCCGGTCTGGTGCTCTACACCATTTTTCTTGTTCGCGAGATCCGCAGGAACGAGCAGCAGGACAGCTTTCTGAACGCGGTGACGCATGAGCTGAAAACGCCGATCACCTCCCTCCGCCTGTACCTGCAAACGCTGGAGCGGCGCACGCTGAGCGAGGAACAGCGCCGCGACTTCTACCGCCTGATGCTCGATGACACAGACCGTCTTCTGGGCACGGTGGAGCAGGTGCTGCGCGCGGGAGAGATTCGCCAGCGCCGCTCTCGCCGCCATTGGCGGGACGTGGATTTCACCGCCATCATCCAGGACAGCCTGGAACTGGCGCGCCTGCGCCACGGCCTGTCCACGGATGCGCTGCGCTTCGGCGAGGCGCCGCCAGGACAGGTTACCCTCCTGGGTAACCCTGAAGAATTACGGACAGCGGTGGCCAATTTGATTGAAAACGCTGTGAAGTACTCCGGCCGGCAACCGTCGATCATTGTGGATGTGGCAACACCAAACGTTGACACCGTGGTCCTGCGTGTCCGCGACAACGGAGTGGGCATCCCGCGCAATGAGTTGAAGCGCATCTTCAAACGCTTCTACCGCGTGCAGAGCCATGTCGCCGGCCCGGTCAAGGGGACCGGGCTGGGGCTGTTCATTGTGCGCTCCATTGCGCGCCGCCACGGCGGAGAAGCCTTTGCTGAGAGCGAAGGCGAAGGCCGGGGCAGCACCTTCACGCTCCGCCTGCCCAGGGTGTATCAATGAGCCGCATCCTGGTGGTGGAAGACGAATCGCACATTGCCCAGGGCCTGCGCTTCAACCTGGAAGCAGAAGGCCACTCCGTGGAGATCGCGGGAAGCGGCGAAGATGCGCTGAAACGCCTGCTGGAGAAGAACGGGCCCTTTGACCTGGTAGTGCTGGACGTGATGCTGCCCGGCAAAGATGGCTTTACCGTGGCCCGCGAGCTTCGCCAGCAACAGAATTTCATCCCCATCCTGATACTTACGGCGCGCGGGCGTCCGGAGGACGTGTTGAGCGGATTTGAGGCCGGCGCAGACGACTATCTACCCAAGCCTTTCAACCTGGATATTCTCGTGGCCCGCGTCGGCAGCCTGCTGCGGCGGAAAAACTGGCTGCAGTCCGCGAGCGAGGCCGGGCCTCAGCCTGCCGATGAGTTCAGCTTTGCCGGCAAGACAGTGGATTTCCAAAAATTGCAGTTGCGCAACGGCAAACAGGTGTTCGAACTCACATTGATGGAAACCGAGTTGCTCCGCTACCTCATTCGCAATAGCGGGCGGCCCGTTTCGCGCAAGGAAATTCTGGAGCAGGTCTGGGGCTTGAAGGAAGATACGGATACACGCGCGATTGATAACTTCATCGTGCGTTTACGCCGCTACATTGAGAAAGATCCCACCAAGCCCAAGCACTTGCTCACTGTGCGCGGGCTGGGATACCAGTTCGTGACCAAACCCGATTAGCCCGGCCGCCGGCCTTCGCGGAAAGACGCAATACCTGCGGTATTGCTTGCGCGGCCAGTCGCGGCATGGCAAGCTAATAGCTACTCCCTTGCCAACCCTTACGCAAACAACGGAACAAACGACGACTGAAACTCCTTACGCCGGCGGCCTGCCCGCGGGCGTGCTGGACGTGCTGATTGTGGGCGCGGGCTTTTCCGGCCTGGGCATGGCGATCAAGCTTCTGCAAGACGGCACAAAGGCGTTCCTGGTGATTGAGAAGGCGGATGAAATCGGGGGCACGTGGTACGTCAACCAGTATCCCGGATGCGCCTGCGACATTCCATCGCACCTGTATTCGTTTTCTTTCGACCGCAATCCCAACTGGAGCCGCATGTATTCCCGGCGCGACGAGATACAGAGCTACCTGAAATCGTGCGCCGAGCGGTTTGGCGTGAATCCATACATCCGCGTAAACACACGCATGAAAGAAGCGGTTTGGGACGAAGCCTCGGCGCTGTGGCGGGTGACGACCGGAGACGGAGCCACGATCCGCGCGCGCGTTTTGGTCTCAGCCGTGGGCGCGCTGCATGTTCCAAGGTTTCCTGAGATCCAGGGCATGGATCAATTTGCCGGGCCGGTCTTCCACTCCACATGGTGGGACGCAAGCGTTCCGCTGGAAGGCAAGCGCGTGGCCGTGATCGGCACCGGCGCCAGCGCCATCCAGTTTGTGCCGGAGATTGCGCCGAAGGTCGGCAAGCTCAACATATTCCAGCGCACGCCGCCATGGATTGTTCCGAAAGCGGACTTTGCCATCCCGGAGCGTTGGAAGAAACGTTTCCGCGACGTGCCCGGGCTGGGTTGGCTCTTCCGCACGGGGCTTTTCTGGATGTATGAGATTCGCGTTTGGGGCTTTCTGGGCAAAGTGAAAGCGTTGCGCAAGCGTGGAGAGAAAATGGCGCTCGACCTTCTTGCCGCCCAGGTGCCGGACCCCAAGCTGCGCGCGCGACTCACGCCCAACTACCAGTTCGGCTGCAAGCGCGTGCTTATCTCCAATGATTTTTATCCGGCGATCCAACGCCCAAACGTTGAGTTTGTCACGGACGGCATCCGCGAGATTCGCGAGCACAGCATTGTGACGCAGGACGGCACGGAGCGTCCGGCGGACGTGCTGATTTACGCCACCGGGTTTCGCGCCACCGAACCGCTGCACGATACGCGCCTCGTCGGCCGCAATGGAGTGGATATCCACCAGGCATGGAAAGACCGCATCAGCGCCTACCTGGGCGTGACCGTCAGCGGCTTTCCCAACTTCTTTATCCTGCTGGGCCCCAACACCGGGCTGGGACACAACTCAGTGGTGCTGATGAGCGAGGCCCAGATCGGCTACGTGATGGACTGCCTGCGCCTGATGCGCAAGCGCGGCAGCAAGGTCATGGAAGTCAAACAGGCCACGCAGCAGCACTTTGTTGAAGAGTTGAGAAAACGGCTGGCTGGAACGGTGTGGGAGTCCGGCGGCTGCCGAAGCTGGTATCAGGACGCCAAGACTGGTGAGAGCCCGGTGATCTGGCCGGGATCGGTGGTGCGATACAAGCGACGGACGCGCGCGGTGGCGGAGCGGGACTACGTGCTGAGCGGCAAACCGTAACCGTTGCGATCCAGAAAATTCCCATCGTAGTCGTGTAAATCTTCCATTCAGTTTTTTGATTCCAACAGTCCCCGATTTAATTCCAGCGTTCCCAATTTGGTTCCATTTCTCCCGAATCGGGAAATTTCCATAAGAAAATTTTCACGTCAGCAACTCTGGATTTTGGGGCTAGAATGCGCGCGATCCATGTTTAAGAGGCACTGCAAAAAGAACCCGGGCAGCTGATGAAGGAGTTAAGAGAACCACCTAGAGAAAGGAAAGAACATGATGCTCGATAGGAAGGGGACCCTTTGGTATTGCGTCCGTGTTGTTGTGGCGCTCATCTCGTGTGTGTCGATAACCAGCGCGCAGTCCGCTTGTGTGCTGAAAGATCCCGGCCCGCGGCCGGCGGGGAACGTCATCTTTTACGCCGTTCCTGACGGTCATGGAAACAACATTCCAAATTTCACGCAGCAATCGCAAAACGGGACCCACAACTCTTCCGGAAACTTCCTGCCTAACCTGACTGTGAACCAGTTCAATTTTTGGGAGGCTGGCATGGCGAAGTTTGGCGACATCGCTTCAGTGCTGGGCGTGCCCCCAGGCGTCCCAAGCCCTGAGCCGCTCAACGGCCTGGGACCAAGATTTAATGGCAACAGTTGCTTCATGTGCCACTCCCAGCCAGCCATCGGCGGCACCAGCCCTGGACAAGGCACACCTCTTTTCGCCGGAAATCCCCAGATTCCGCTGGCCACGGCCCATGGCGCCACCAACACCGTGCCTTCGTTCGTGCAAATCCGGCCCAACGGGCCGGTGGTGGAGGCGCGTTTCCCATTTGCCCAATTTGCCATTGCCGCCACGACAAGAGCTTTGGATGGATCGGTGCAGCAGCTTTATACCATCAAGGGACGCACTGACGCGCCGCCAGTATGCAACATCACCCAGCCCGACTTCCCGACCGCTGTTGCCAACAACAACGTGATTTTCCG
>JBGPZS010000563.1:0-2650 GCA_041493865.1 Terriglobia bacterium | reverse complement strand
CCCGCCTTCTTTCGATTCCACCATGGCGTAAACCTTGTTCGAGTCAGCGCCGGAAACGGAGATGCCGATGCGTCCCATGATTCCGGAGGGCAAGCCGTGACCTTCCAGACACGTCCATGTCGTCCCGCCGTCGCTGGATCTGTAAAGCCCACTGCCCAGGCCGCCGCTGTTGAGGCTCCAGGGCGTGCGATAGACCGCCCACAGCGAGGCGAAGAGCGTGCTGGAGTTGTTGGGATCAAATATCACGTCGATCGCGCCGGTCTTGCTGTCTTTGTAAAGGACCTTCTGCCAGGTAGCGCCGCCATCCGTGGTGCGAAAGACGCCGCGCTCTTCGTTTGGTCCGTAAGCATGTCCAAGCGCGGCAACAAAAGCGATATTGGAGTTTTTAGGATCGACGATCACTGCGCCGATGTGGCGCGTATCTTTCAGACCAATGTTCTTCCAGGTCTTGCCCGCGTCTACGGACTTGTATACGCCATTGCCGTAAGAGATGTTGCCGCGGATACAGGCCTCGCCCGAGCCAACATAAATAATGTTGTGATCAGAAGGCGCTACGGCGATGGCGCCGATGGAAGCAATGGGCTGCTTGTCAAAAATCGGCTGCCAGTTGGTGCCTGTGTCGGTGCTCTTCCATACGCCGCCAGCAGCCGCGCCGAAATAGAAGACGTTCGGTTCGCCGGGTACACCGGTGACAGCCAGCACGCGTCCGCCACGGAACGGCCCGACCTGCCGCCAGCGCATGGCGCCGAAGAGCTTTTCATCGATCTGCCCTGGCGATGAAGCGGCTTGCCCCTGTGCGGGCTTACTCACCGCCGGTTTGGGCTGTTTGACGGTAGGAGGCTTCTTGGCCCGCTTCTCTTCCGGTGTCTGCTGTCCCGGCTGCTGCGATTGCGCGAATGAAACGGAGAAAAGACAAAGCAACAAGAAAACAAAAACGCGTTTCCGGAAGATCATGCGATTGGCTGGCTCCTCAGTGAATCGAGCGGGATCATGATACGAGCGCAGTTAGTAATTGGCAATTGGCGGCCCGCGTGCCGCGCTATTTCCCCACAAACTTCACCAGTCCGTCACGATAATTGATAAGGACCTTCATCTCCTCCATGGCGCTGAAGCCGATCTGGCCGGAGATTTCGACCCCAAGGTCTTTGCTGACCGAGCTCAGATCAAGCGTGCTGATGCGTTCGCCGGTCTTCCGCACGCTGGCAAAGTGAAGCGTGGCATCGTCGGCGATGAAGGCGCTGTTGACCTGTCCGCTGGCGCCTGACATGGGAACGTTGAATGCGCGCATGGCAGGCACCGATTTTGCCAGCTCCGGCGAAATGGTGTTGGCGTTGGCGCCGCTATCGACCACGAACAATCCTGACGCTTTCTTCCCTACGTCGGTGGGAACGAGCAGGAAGTGGCCGAAGTTGAACGCCTGGGTAAACGACCCCGGCTCGGAAGACCGGGCTTCGCCCGCAGCAGAGGGCAACGGCTCAAGACGAAGCTTGCGTCCAGGAAAATCAACGTTGACAAGATACTTTGCAAACACGTCTGTGCCGATAGTGCCGTCAACCTGGGCAATTTCGTGCGGCGTAGCGTGAACAAAGCAGTCGTGAAATTCCAACTCGCCGATCACAACCTTGTCCACCCAGGCTTTGTAGCCCGCGCTGGCGCCGGACTTGCCCACACCTTCCAGCGCCTGCTCAGAGAGCTTGCTCGCGCCAATCTTCTCCGCCAGCTTGCGTGTGATGATAACGCCGGAAGAACCGGTATCAAGCAGCAGGGTGACGGTGGCACGGTCATTCAGCCGCACACGCAGGCCGTAACCGCGGCGCGCCATGCTGGGACCAGCGGTCAGCAGTTCCAGCTTGATCTCTGTGCGCTCCACCTCGCGCGCTGGGACCCAGACCTTGCGGCCCGCGATTGCCTTCACGAATTCCGTGTATTCGCGCTCATGCCGCTCAGTTTCAGCATCGTTGTGAAACTCAGCGAGATGCTTTTCCAGTGCTGCCACGTTTTCCGGATAAGGCAGGCGGATGGCCCATTCGTATAGCGCGTCGCCATCGTCGGGGTCCAGTTCGTGCGCTTTGGCGATGGCCGCCTTTGACTTGCTATGCCGGACAAAGACAGCGTCAACCTTCCCTTGTCCGAGCCATGCACGGGCCGATTTATCATCCAGCTTCAGCGCGGCCCTGTATTCTTCTTCAGCTTCAGGGATCATTCCCCGGCGGAAGTAAACATCTCCGCGCGCCGCATGGGCCAAAGCCGACTGGGGAAGGGCCGCCAGCGCTTTTTGCGAATTCTCGTCCGCGGCTTTGACGTCATTTTGCTTGAGCAGGCTTCGCACCAGGCCCGAATATGGCTCAGCCGATGGCTGGGCCTCAATCATCTTTCGGAATGCCGCAGCGGAACCGCGAAAATCTCCCTGACGGAAGAGCCGGCGGGCGCTGGTCAGAGCATCATTAACGACGGGCCCGGTCGTTTGGGCCGACATGGGCCGCACGAGCACCAGTAGCAGCAGGGAGAGAGAGAACCTGTTCACAGAAGGAGAACGCACGTTCACAGCATACTTGCGGCTGGCAACCTTTGAAAACAGCGCTATTTTAGCCGCGGTAGACACCGCAAAAGAGAAGAGCGACTCTCCTGGCCGCTCTTCCCTTCCGGCGTG
>JBGPZS010000381.1:0-4464 GCA_041493865.1 Terriglobia bacterium | reverse complement strand
GTTCATCGTTTTTTGCCTGCACGTTTTCTGTCTGTGCGTCTTTTGCCCGGTCGTTTTTTAATTTGACAAAGCCGCAAAACAGGCAATCGCCGCCGGGATTATTTGCGGCGGTAACGTAGGCGTAACGCCAGGGAGTAAACAGGAAGTCCATGCCCCTGAAAAGATACCAGATTAAGGTGAGCAGCATGAGGACACGACGTGTCTGCACCGGCAAGATGCGTTTTCCCAAAATGGCATTGGCAGCGTTTTGTTTTTTTTGCTCAAGCCGAGTATTGCGGGGCAGTGCGAGACGGACCCAATGATGGCTAGCGCTTGCTTTAAGGTACATGTCCACATGTACAGCGCCATCGGCGGTGCGGTGCGAGAATTTGGACCGGCGCGAGAACGCATTTTAGGCGTGGCCGCGAGCTTCCTGCCTCATTGAGCGCATTGATGGAAGGGATGGATGACGCGGTTTACGCGACTTTCAGATGTGTCCGCTGACCCGGGAGCGTCGGCGAGAGATGCAATTGGTTTGCGTGGAGCCGGTGCAGCACGTGGTCCGCAGATGCGGGCCGTGACGGCAAAATTAGTGCCTTTGGGCGTTTGACAGTGCCTTGGAGCGTTGTTATAGTCGAAGGAGTCTTATGGCCCTTTCAGGACTGCCGTAAGATCCGGCCGCTGGTTTCCGAGCCTTCCGATAATAACGGAAGTAAAACATGCCAGTGGGACTCGGGGCCCCGAGTCCGCCTTCAGCACTACTGCCTCTCTTGAGTGAGTTCCAGCCGTGTTCAGGTCCGTTGGCAACTAAAGGAATGTTGGTGGAGCATACAGCCCGTACTGAAGATCATTCGTCCGAAGCTGAATCCAACAGCTCAGCCGATTCCGCACAGTCCTACGAAAATTCAACCACTATGTCCGGGAACCAATCTCAAACTCAATCTCTTGAGCAGCCCACCGCGGGCGTGACTCACAAAGAAGAAACTCACATGGAAGATTTTGCCGCAGCTCTTGAATCGTACACCCTAGAAACTGAGCCGGCGCCGAGTGAAGACAACGTCTTCAAAGGCACCGTGATCAAGATCACCGCTACGCATGTTGTCGTTGACATCGGCTTCAAGTCAGAAGGCCTGGTGCCGATCGCCGAAGTAACCGATGCTCACGGCAACATCAAGTTCGAGCCGGGCCAGGAAATTGAAGTGATGGTCCAGCGCGGCGAGAACGAAGAAGGGTCCGTTCTGCTTTCGCACGAACGGGCGCAGCGTGTGCGGGTGTGGGAGAACATCGAGAAGGCATACCACTCTAAAGAAGCCGTGAAAGGCACGGTGGTGGAGCGGGTCAAAGGCGGAGTTTCCGTGGATATCGGCGTGAAGGCGTTTATGCCGGGATCGCAGGTGGATGTGCACCCGGTGCGCAACCTGGAGACGCTGAAAGGCCATGAGATTGACGTTCGGGTCATCAAGCTCAATAAGAAACGCGGCAACATTGTTGTTTCGCGCAAGGCCATCCTGGATGAAGAAATTTCTTCCAAGCGCGGCAAGACCCTGGAAAACCTGGCCGAGGGCGCGATCCTGACCGGCACGGTGAAGAACCTGACCGACTACGGCGCTTTTGTGGACATGGGCGGCATTGACGGCCTGCTCCATATTACTGATATGTCGTGGGGCCGGTTGACACATCCGCGCGATCTGGTCCACGTGGGCGACCAGATCCAGGTCAAGGTCCTGAAGTTTGATCCGGAAAAGCTGCGTGTCTCACTGGGCTTCAAGCAGCTCACGCCCGATCCCTGGCTGGACGCGGCGGAACGCTATCCCATCGGCGCACGTGTAAAAGGCCGCATTCTGAGCGTGACCGACTACGGCGCTTTCGTGGAACTGGAGCAGGGCATTGAAGGCCTGGTCCACGTGAGCGAAATGTCATGGTCCAAGCGCATGAAGCATCCCTCAAAGCTGGTGAACGTTGGAGATGAGATCGAGTGCGTTGTGCTCAACGTGAATTCCAACGAACGCCGCATCTCTCTGGGCCTGAAGCAGCTTGAGTCCAACCCCTGGGAACGGCTGCATGAAAAATATCCCATTGGCTCGACGGTTGAAGGCCGCGTCCGCAACCTGACCGACTTTGGCGCATTCATCGAAATCGAGGACGGCATTGATGGGCTGGTCCACGTCAGCAATCTGAGCTGGACCAAGCGCGTCAAGCATCCTTCTGAGGTCCTGAAAAAAGGCGAGAAGGTGAAAGCCATTGTGCTGGGCATTGAACCGGAACAACGCAGGCTATCACTGGGCGTGAAACAACTGCAGCCGGATGCCTGGGAAACTTTCTTCCAGACACATCGCATTGGCGACGTTGTGCACGGCAAAGTATTGCGCCTGGCCCAGTTCGGTGCTTTCGTGGAAATCGCAGAAGGTGTTGAAGGCCTGTGCCACAACTCTGAAGCCACGGACTCCACCGGCGCGGGCGTCAAGATTGATGCCGGCCAGGAGCACGACTTCAAGATCATCAAGATGAACACCGAAGAAAAGAAAGTCGGCTTGAGTCTGCGTGCCGTTGGTGAAGAAGCCAGCCGGGCTGATGTGGAAGCCTATAAGCATCCCGCTTCCAGCGCCAGCGCCACCACCACACTGGGCGACATCATCAACTGGAAGCGTGCTGGCAACGATCAGGACTGACCCGGCGGTTCTCAGTAAAAATAAGAAGGCCGTCGCCAATCGGGACGGCCTTTAGTTTCCCGCAAAAACTTATTTGCCGCCTTTAATCTTCAGGGTGATATTGGCTTGCTTGCGGTTGTCAAAACCGCTGAGCGTCTTGGTATCGCTGCGCGTGCCCTGATGTTCTGCATACACTTCATAATCCACATTGAGTGCCAGCCCGGCAAAACGGTAACTGCCGTCTGGTTCGCTGATATACGTTTTGATCGCCATGGATTTCGTGTTCTTCAGGTAGACAATGGCTTTTTGCAGCGGTTCGTTCTGGCCGTTCAAGACATGGCCCGTCAGCGTCCGCGAATCGCCCTGGGAGCCCCGCTGTTCGAATCCTGAAGCCGTGGCAGTCGTGGTAGCAAGCAAGGCGCCACAGGCTAGCAAAATTGCAGCCATGGCAATAAGCCTTTTCATCGCATTCACCCCCTGCTTGTATTTTGTTGAGCTACTCTGTTAGATGCAGGCTGATGTCTAGCCGCTCCTGGCTTTCCACGTGGATCTTTGTTTCACCAGTAAGTCTTTTCTTTTTAGATATTTGTGGCTTGCCATCGGGTCCGGCCGGGGCATATTCCGCCATCCCGCGGATTACATAGTCACTCGGCCCGGGGGGCACGCGCTGGGCGAATTCTCCCCGATGATCGGACATCAGCTCCCAGCTGGGATGCTTCTTGGCTGGCGGCTGGATCGTGATCTTTACCCCGTACAGAGGCCGGTCGTCTGGTCCATAGGCGGTGCCAAAGATCAGGGCGTACGGCTTCTCCGCTTTTTGCTTGTCTTTCTTGTCGACTGCCGCCGGCTGGGCCAGCGCACACAGCAAAAACATAGCAAGGCACGCAGCCATGCTCCGGATCAAGCGCCGTTTAGTAGTCACTGTCCTCGTCTTCCTCGTCCGCGTCCTCGTCTTCTTCGTCCTCGTCAAGCTCGTCAAGTGGATTCAGTTCCAGAGGATGTTTCGTAATCACTTCGAAATCTGAGCCGCATTCCGGGCACGAAACAATTTCTCCTTCATCGAGCTCTTCCTCGTCCAAATCGAGGTCGGTATCGCATTCCGGGCAAATCGCCATTTCTTTCCTCCTCGGGGTCTGTCACAAAGGTGGCCACGGCCACGTGATTATATTTAGAATCTCTGGGATTGTCGTCAAGTTCTCAAATTGAGGGACTGAATGCTACTCCTCCGCTGCCGTACTAAAATGGCCTTGAATGTCTCGATTGCGCTTCTGATGCTCACCGCGCCTTACGCTGTTGCCCAGAAGAATGCGCCAAAAAAACGCCGTTCAGCCGCTGTGCCTGCCGAAAAGGCTCCGGCCAGAAGCAAACGGGAGCGCGATCCGGCCATTACTCAAATCATAAAAGACGTTTCACCGCAGCGGGTCCAGCAGACCATTGAGCAGCTGGTTGCTTTTGGCACACGCCACACGCTCTCTGTCAACAACCCTGACACCGCGTCGTCCAGCCAGGGTATTGTAGCGGCCCGAAACTGGATCAAGTCTGAATTCGAACGTATTTCATCAGAATGCAATGGCTGCCTGGAAGTCAAGACTGATACCTTTTTGGAACAGCCCAAGAACCGCATCCCCACGCCCACTGAAATCCAGAACGTCTACGCCATTCTGAAGGGTACCGATCCTGCCCAGGCCAAGCGCATTTATCTGGTCACGGGACACTACGATTCGCGCAACTCTGATCCGCAAAACTCCATCGCTCCCGCTCCCGGCGCCAATGATGACGGCAGCGGCACCACGGTATCGTTGGAGTGCGCGCATGTGCTCAGTAAACACAGGTTCCC
>JBGPZS010000186.1:0-7472 GCA_041493865.1 Terriglobia bacterium | reverse complement strand
GATGATGTGCAGGCGGCCCGGGACGCGTTACAACAGATGAGCTACGCCAGGGGAGGAGGAGCACAATGAAGTTGCCGTTATGGCGAATCGCCGAGTTTGTCGGGGCCAAAGGCGAGTGTGACCAGGAAGCGGTCGCCATGGGGTATTCCATTGATTCGCGCACGCTCAATCCCGGGGACCTGTTTATCGCCATCGCCGGCGAGCGGTTTGACGGCCACGATTACCTCCAGGCAGCGCTGGAAAAGGGCGCGGTGGGCGCCGTGGTTCAAGCGGAGAAAGTCCAGGCGGGAAAGGACGTTGCCGGCGATCCGCTGCGGTTGCTCAAGGTTGAAGATACGGTCAAGGCGCTGCAATCGCTCGGGGCGGCGGCGCGCAGGCTTTGGGGTAAACCGCTGCTGGCCGTTACCGGGTCGGTTGGAAAGACCACGACCAAGGAAATCCTGGCCCACATTCTGGCCACGCGATTCCGCGTGATGAAGAGCACCGGCAATTTGAACAACCATATCGGCCTGCCGCTGCAGTTGCAGAAGCTGGAAGCGGAGCACGATCTTGCCGTGGTGGAGATGGGCATGAACCATGCCGGCGAGATCCGCGCGCTGGGCGCGTTGGCGCACCATGACCTGGCGGTGGTCACCACGGTGGCGCCGGTGCATCTGGAGTTTTTTGGTTCGCTGGCGGAAATCGCCCGGGCGAAATACGAGATCATTGAGACGCTGCATCCCGGCGGCGTGGCCGTGTTGAACGCCGACGATGACTATGTCTGCCAGTTTGGCCGCGACTTCAAAGGCAAGGTGGCGACCTTCGGCATCCGCCGCGCGGCTGACGTCAGCGCGCAGAAGGTCAAGCTGAATGGCGCAGAAGGCTCCACCTTTGAACTGGTCGTTGGCAGTGTGGGTGAACCGGTTACTTTCCCTCTGGTGGGCGAGCACAACATCTATAACGCGCTGGCTGCGACCGCGGCGGCGATGGAGCGTGGGGTAACGCCGTCACAGGCAGCTGTGGCGCTTTCCAGCATTCGGCCTCCGGACAAGCGCGGGCAGGTCCTGAACATCGGCGGCGCCACCATTATTAATGACTGTTACAACTCCAACCCGCGGGCGCTGGAGGCAATGATCGACACGCTGGCCAGCATGAAGGCGGAGCGGCATATTCTTGTGGTCGGTGAGATGCTGGAGCTTGGGGCCACAGCGGAGACCCTGCATCGCGAGTCCGGCCGCCACGCCGCGGAGAAGAAGATCGACCTGGTGATTGGCGTGCGCGGGCTGGCCCGGGCGGTGGCGGAAGCTGCCTGCGGAGCGGGCGCCCAGGCGCAGTTTGTGGAAACGCCCGAACAGGCGGGCGAGTGGCTGGCGCGCAACCTCCGCCCTGGAGACGCGGTCTTGCTCAAAGCTTCACGCGGCGTGAGACTGGAGCGCGCGCTGGAGATGTTGCAGGATAAGGTTCCCGCAAAATAGTTTTTTTAGAGTCTTGCCGCCAACGCTGATGATTGTAGCTTGGCAGCGATAGACTGCCTGACACCTGCAACTGGTTTACCGGAGGAATATTGCTTTACTGGCTTCTCTATCAACGGTTGTTTGCCCACTTTCCTCCTTTCCGTATCTTTAAATACGTCACCTTTCGGACGGCCTTCGCCAGCCTGACTGCCTTGTTCATGGGCTTGATCATCGGTCCGGCCATCATCCGCCAGCTGCGCGACTTTCAGATCGGCCAATACATCCGCGAAGAAGGTCCCAAGGGGCACCAGAAGAAGGCGGGCACGCCCACCATGGGCGGCGTGCTGATCACGATTGCCGTTATTGTGCCTACGGTGCTGTGGGCCGATCTTTCCAACACCTATATATGGCTGGCGATCTTTTCCACTATCGCGTTTGGGGCCATTGGCTTCGCCGACGATTACATTAAGGTGGTGCGCAAACGCAACCTTGGGCTGACCGGGCGCACCAAGCTGTTGCTCCAGTTTCTGGCCGCTGGATTTGTCGGCGTGGCCCTGGTCACTCTCACGGCGACGCGCCAGTATTCCACTCACCTCATGGTGCCGTTCTTCAAGCAGTTTCGTCCCGACCTGGTGATTGAGGGCCTGCGCCATTATCCGCATCTATGGTGGCTGGCCTTCACGCCCTTTGTGCTGTTCGTGATGCTGGTGCTGGTGGGCTCAAGCAACGCAGTCAACCTTACGGACGGGCTCGACGGACTGGCCATTGGGTGCACGGTGATAGCCGCCGGAGCATTGACCGTACTTACCTATCTGAGCGGGCACGCCGTCTTTTCCGAATATCTGGAGCTGCAAAAGATGCCGCAGGTGGCGGAGTTGACCGTCTTCTGCGGGGCCATGGTGGGAGCGAGCATCGGGTTCCTCTGGTATAACGCGCATCCGGCGGAAATTTTCATGGGCGACGTGGGTTCGCTGGCCTTGGGCGGCGCCATCGGGACGGTGGCCATCATCATCAAACAGGAACTGCTGCTTCCCTTTATCGGCGGTATCTTTGTGCTGGAGGCGCTCTCGGTCATCATCCAGGTGGTCTCTTACAAGCTGCGCAAAAAACGGGTGTTCAAGATGGCGCCGCTACACCACCACTTCGAACTGGTGGGCTGGTCTGAGTCCAAGATCATTGCCCGCTTCTGGATCGTCTCGCTTATCTTTGCTCTTTTTGCTTTGACGACCCTGAAACTGCGCTAAGCGCTCTCACCGTATGAAAACCATGCATGCTGGTGGGTCCGGAGCCCAGGAATCGTGGCACAATGGAGCATGAAAGCGGTCTGAACAAAAGATGGAGTTGAAGGACAAAAGGGTTCTGGTGGTGGGTCTGGGGCGCTCCGGCGTGGCCTCGGCATTTTTTTTGCAGGAGCACGGCGCCAGGGTCATAGTCTCCGACTCGAAAAGCGAAGCCCAGTTGCAGACCGAGGTTCCCGCGCTGCTGGATCGCGGCATCTCCATTGAAACCGGCCGCCACGGCGAACGCACCTTCCGCGACCAGGACTTGATCGTCGTAAGCCCTGGTGTTCCGTCTGACCAGCCGCAGCTGCAGCACGCGCGCACGCTGGGAATTCCCGTGATCGGCGAAGTTGAGCTGGCCTTCCGCTTCTTGCAGGGCAAGGTGCTGGCGATTACCGGCTCCAACGGCAAGACCACTACCACCACGCTGGTGGGAGAGATTCTTTCCAAGTGCGGAAAAAAGACGCTGGTGGGCGGCAACATCGGCACGCCGGTGATTTCGCTCGCTGGTCAATCAACACCGGACACGCTGGTAGTGCTGGAAATCTCAAGCTTTCAATTGGAGAGCATCCATCAGTTTCGTCCATGGATCGCCGCCATCCTGAACATTACGCCCGATCATCTCGACCGCCACCACACGTTTCAAGCCTATGTGGATGCGAAGGCGCGAATCTTTGAAAATCAGCGCGCGGAGCGCGCTAGTGAAAACCAGCAGGCCGGCGACTTCGCGGTGCTGAATGCCGACGACCCTACCTGCGTTGGGTTGAAAGACAAAGTGAAAGGTCCGCTGCTCTGGTTCAGCCGCAAGCAGAGCGTGGAAAACGGCGCGTTTCTCAGCGGCGACCAGGTCATCTTCCGCCAGAACGGACTGGAGAAGCCGGTGCTCGGCCGCTCCGATATTCAGCTCAAAGGCGAGCACAACGTGGAGAACGTGCTGGCGGCAGTAGCAATGACCATGGTGGCCGGCTGCCCGGCGCAGCAAGTGCGCCAGGCCGTGAAGGAATTTCGCGCGGTGGAGCACAGGCTGGAACTGGTCGTCACCATCAACGGCGTCACTTTTTACAATGACTCCAAAGCCACCAATGTTGATGCCACGGTGAAAGCGCTGGAGTCCTTCCCCGGCAACATCCACATTATTCTTGGCGGAAAAGACAAAGGCAGCGACTACTCTGTGCTCAATCCATTGCTGCGGGAGCGGGTGAAGCGCGTATACCTGATCGGCGCTGCTTCGGACAAGATTGCGTCGCAAGTACAGAGCGCAACGGCGATGGTGCGTTCAGGCACGCTCGAGCGCGCGGTGCGCCAGGCCTTCGATGCCGCCAAGCCCGGCGATGTGGTCCTGTTGGCGCCGGCCTGCGCCAGCTTCGACCAGTTTGAAAACTACGAGCACCGCGGACGCGTCTTTAAAGAGCTGGTCCAGTCACTCATTCCGGTCACGACGGGAGACAGAAGCTAGTGGCAAAGAGAGTCGGCATTGATAAATGGATGTTTGGCTCGACCCTGTTGCTGGTTGTGGTTGGCGTGCTGATGGTTTTCAGTGCGTCAGCCGTGATGGCCGGCGAACGTTTCGGCTCACCCTATCATTTTCTCTTTCGCCAGCTTGGCTGGGCAATCGCGGGACTGGCTGCTATGGCAGTGGCCATGAAGGTGGACTATCGCCGCTGGAAAAAACCGGCCGTCGTTTTTGCCCTGCTGGGCGTGACTGCGTTGCTGCTGGTGGCCGTCTTCTTTCTTGATCGCTCGCACAACACGCACCGCTGGATCAGGCTGGGCAGCTTCATGTCATTCCAGCCCTCAGAACTGGCCAAGCCCGCGCTCATCTTGTTTCTGGCGTTCTTCCTGGAAGCGCGCACTAAATCCATGGACGACTGGCGGCACACGCTGCTGCCGGCGGTGATTCCAGTCTTTCTTTTTGCCGCGCTGATCATGAAACAGCCCGACCTGGGCACCGCGCTGGTTTGCCTGGGCGTGACCGCGGCCATTCTTTATGCAGCCGGCATGCGCCTGAGATACTTTGCCTACGGACTGGTCCCCATTGTGCCGGTGCTCTGCTACATGCTGATCTTCGTTCCCTGGCGGCTGGCGCGCATGGAGGTCTTCCTTCATCCTGAGCGCGACCCGCAGGGCATCGGCTTCCATATCAACCAGTCATTGATTGCCGTGGGCACCGGCGGCATGACCGGCCTGGGACTGATGGAGGGCAAGCAGAAACTTTTTTATCTGCCTGAGCCGCATACCGATTTCATCTTTGGGGTGATTTCGGAGGAACTGGGGCTGATTGGTGCGGTGCTGATCGCCGTGCTGTTTTCCGTTTTTGCCTGGCGGGGGCTCCGGACAGCGTTGCGCGCGCGCGATAATTTTGGCCGCTATATCGCCATCGGCGTGACTACCATGATCGTGGTGCAGGCCTTCTTCAACATCAGCGTGGTCCTGGCCTTGCTTCCGACCAAGGGGATTCCGCTGCCGTTCATTTCTTACGGAGGCTCAAGCCTGTTCGTGATGCTGGCCAGCGTGGGTGTGCTGCTGAACATCAGCCAGCAGACGGAGTAGGGGGCGCTCTATTTGGTCTTGACCACCAGCTTCTCTTCTCCCGAGATCCCACGGCGAGTATCGAGATAGACCGCGAAGCTTCCCAGCCAGTGCCCGCCTTCATAGTGCGCTCCTGTTACAGCGGCAAGCCCTGCACTGCGGTGAGCAGCGGCGGACTTTTCCAGCGCGGCCAGCCGCCGGTCAGTCCGAGGAAGGCCTGACGCGATCCCTTCCTGCATCCATGCACGGCTGAGATTCAGACCGTCAATGTGTGCGAGCTTGGGGTCGGATGGATCAGTGGACTTTTCCGGCTGCAGCCAAGTAGCGGAGCCATTGTTGGGAAGCTGGGGCAGAAATTGACGTAGCCAGTCGGCAAAGTCGTTGGGCGAAAGCACGCGCCGCATGACGTCTGCCTCGGCCAGGCAGGGAGAGAGAAAGTCTTCTCCGGAGGGCTCGTAAGCCAGCGGGCAATTTCTGTCTGCGGCATAAAAGTCCCGCGCCTTGGCCAGCAACAGATTCAGAAAATCCGCGTCTCCGACATTGCGCGCGTAGTCGATGGCCAGCCCCAGGGCAAATGCAGTCTGGCTGTGTTCGCCGGAACGCACGGGATGCGAGAGCTTGGGCAACCAGGTTTTCAATCGTTCGGCGGCGGCCTGCTCCAGCGGCCGCAGGTTGGCCGAGAGTTCGCGGACCAGCGGGTCCGGTCCCGTCTTTTCCCATTCGTGCAGTTCCACGCTGAGCTGCAGGAGCCAGGCAAGCCCATAAGGCCGCTCGAAACTGGCGCGGCCCTCGGCTTTCAAATAGGCGGCCTCCTGGACGATGTTCGCTTCGGTCAGGCTCTGCTGTAATGCGGTGCGAGCCTCAGGCGTGAACGCAGCACCGGGAAAGCTGCGGGCCAGGCGGGCCAGCAGCCAGTGGCCGTGCACGGAAGAGTGCCAGTCATAGCATCCGTAAAATGCGGGAGTAAGCTTGCGCGGCGGAGCTACGTCGTCGTCACTATTCAACGAATGGGCGAGTTTGTTGGGATACTCCTTATGCACGCAGGCGAGCGCCAGCCGGGCGAAGCGTTGGGCAGCGTCTGCATCGAAGGCGACGCCGTGCGCCGCCGCCGCAGGTTGGGCCGACAGACGATGGTTCCGAGACTGGCCCAAACACGCACCAGCGACCAGTGAGGACACGATGATGAACAGTACCTGCTTTTCCATGACTGCACAATGTAGCACGTGCAGCGTGTGGTCTATCTAAGGGTCTTCAAGTCCTTTCTGGCTCCCTCCAGGTCTGGCTCCAGTCGCAGCGCAGCCTCAAGTTCTGAGATAGCCTCCGTCCTGCGCCCTTGCTTCTGGAGAGCTTGTCCAATTCTCCAGTGCGCCCGGGAGAGATACGGAGCGTAGCCTTCAGGTTCTTGCGTTAAGTACTTGCGCAGGTATTGCTCGGCTCGTAAGGGATCTTTTCCTGCAAGCAAAATCTCCAGGCCGGCCTGAAAGTGCGCGCTCAGATCATCTGGGACCATCGCTAGGGCCTGCGCCAGGACCAAGTCGAGGTCTTGCCAGCGTTCCTCGCGCGCCCGGACCGCCGCCATGATTTTATAGCCTCTGATTCGACCAGGATCCAAAGAGACAGCCTGTTGAGCGTGCTTGTCAGCCAGCTCAAAATTCGTTTGCTTGTCTGACAAATAGAACCAGGCCAGCCGGATCTGGACTTCATAGCTCTTCGGATCAGCCTGAGCCGCCTTGTGATAGTAGTCCTCAAGATCCGCCGCCTGCGTGCCTGGCGCCGCAAGTTCCACCAAAGCCAAATAGCCCTGGGTAGCATTGAGGCGCATGATATCGCCTGCCAGGGAACGCGCTTTTGTTTGATCGCCGCCGGCGATGCCCGGGGCGTGGCGGTAGAATTCCATCAACTCCCAGAGCGCCTCAACGTTCTTCGGGTCCAGTTCGACTGCCTTCTTGATTTCAGTTTTGTATTGGCCTCCCAGACTCATCGCCTTGAAGAATGATGCTTTGTTTGCTTTGCGCCCATAGGCCACAGCTAATTGCTGGTGATACCTGGCATTGCCGGGTTCAAGAGTTACGGCGCGCTGGGCCAGCTCCAGCGCACCATCCAGATCTCCGAAGGCAGTCTTGGCGCAGGAAAGGAAATAGGCGGCGCGCGCATCTTTAGGGTTCGCCGCCATAGGCTCTACCCTCTGCCGCAGCCGCTTCCAGTGTCCTGCCTCCAGCAAGGCGTCGGG
>JBGPZS010000212.1:0-6973 GCA_041493865.1 Terriglobia bacterium | reverse complement strand
CAAGGACATCCGCAATCTGGTTGTGATCGGTCATTCTCACTCGGGCAAGACCTCACTGGTTTCCGCCATGCTGTTTACCGGCGGCGGCACTCCCAAGCTGGGCCGCGTGGACGACGGCTCCACCGTTACCGACCACGATGACGAAGAAATCTCCCGGCAGATGACCATCTCCACCTCCATTGCTTCCCTGGAGTGGCATAACACCAAGATCAATTTGTTCGATTCGCCCGGGTTCACCATGTTCGCGCATGAAGCCAAGATCGCCATGTCCGCCGCGGAATCCGCTTTGGTGGTGGTGGACGGCGTTTCCGGCGTGGAAGTTGTCACGGAGAAGGTCTGGCAGTATGCGGAAGAGATCAACCTGCCCCGGGTGATCGTCGTCAGCCGCATGGACCGCGAGCGCGCCAACTATGAGACGGCGCTGGAAAGCCTGATCAGCGCCTTCGGCCGCCTGGTGGTCCCGGTGCAGATTCCCATTGGCAGTGAAAAGAGCCTGAAGGGTGTGGTCGACCTGGTGACGATGAAGGCCTACACCTATGAGATGGGCGGCAATGGCAAGGGCAAAGAAGGGCCGATTCCCGCCGAGCTCGAAGCCATAGCCAAAGATGCGCACGAAAAACTGGTGGAGATTGTTGCTGAAGGCAAAGACGAGCTGATGGAAGAATTCTTTGACAAGGGAACGATTGCCGAAGAACATCTCATCCCAGCGCTGCATGAGGCGATCAAGGAAGACAGGATTTTCCCGGTGTTGTTCGCCTCCGGGCTGGGCAATATCGGCACCGACCACCTGCTCGACTTTGTGGTTGACTATTTCCCCACCGCCGCCGAGCACGCCGCCGTGCACGCTGAGCCCGCCAGCGCCGGCAATGGCCATGGGACCGACCTCAAGGTGAGCGATGCGGCGCCCACCTCGGTCTACGTCTTCAAGACCGCCAACGATCCCTTTGCCGGCCGCATTACTTTCTTCAAGGTATTTTCCGGCGTGGTGAAGAATGACGCTACGCTCCAGAACTTCACGCGCAGTGCCTCAGAGAAGCTTGCCCATCTCTCCATTCCCCAGGGCAAGAACCTGGTTCCCGTACCCGAGTTGCATGCAGGAGACATAGGAGCAGTGGCCAAGCTGCGTGACACGCTCACCGGCGACACGATGGGCGACAAGACCAATCCCATCCGCTTTGCCGGGGTCACGCTGCCTGAGCCGGCCATCACCTTCGCCATCGAGCCCAAGAGCCGCAACGACGAAGACAAGCTCTCCCACGGCCTGCATAAATTGATGGAAGAAGACCCCATGGTGCGCTTCTTCCGCGACGAGCAGACCAAGGAATTCCTGATCGCCGGGACGGGCCAGCAGCACATAGAAGTCATGGTGTCGAAGCTCAAGCGGCGCTATCACACGGAAGTTGTGTTGAAAGCGCCCAAGGTCCCGTATCGCGAAACCATCCGGGGCAAGGCCGACGTGCAGGGCCGCCACAAGAAGCAGAGCGGCGGGCACGGCCAGTACGGCGACTGCAAGATCAAGATGGAACCGCTGGAACGGGGCAAGAACTTTGAGTTTGTGAATGACATTTTCGGCGGTTCCATTCCCAAGAATTACATTCCTGCCGTCGAAAAAGGGATCGTGGAAGCGGCGGCGCGCGGCTATCTCGCGGGCTATCCCGTGGTCGATTTCCGCGTGATCCTCTATGACGGCAGCTATCACGACGTTGACTCGAACGAAATGTCGTTCAAAACGGCCGGCCGCATCGCCTTCAAAAAAGCCATGGAGCAGGCCAAGCCCACGCTGCTGGAGCCGATCATGAAAGTCGAGATCACTATTCCCGACGAATTTGCCGGCAGCATCATGGGCGACCTGAACTCGCGCCGCGGACGCATCCAGGGCATGGACAACAAGGCGGGCAAGACCGTGGTCAAAGCCGAGTGCCCGATGGCGGAAATGCTTACCTACGGCGCCGATCTCACTTCCATGACGCAGGGCCGCGGCAGCTTCAACATGGAGATGTCGCACTATGACTACGTGCCCGCCGTCTTCCAGGAGAAGATCATCGCGCAGTACAAAGCCGATCGCGGAGAGCTGGTGGAGGTGGAAGAGTAACTTCTTTGGGTTTCACGCGAGCTTTTTCTGCATCCCGAAGCGCAGCGCGGGAACCCTATAGCGACGAAAAAAAATATTGGGCCGCGAATACACGCGAAAGAGCACAAATTACACCAAAGAATAATTCGTGGTATTCGCGTTCATTCGCGGCTAAGCTGTTTCGTGATGGCATCACCACAGCTTGCAAGCCTCACCCAATGGATGACGCCGGATGCGATTGTCATCTATCCCAGCCGCAAAAAATTGCTGTTGATGGCTGGGGGCAGCGGCGCCTTTGTTGCTCTTGCCCTGTTTTTCATTCTTTCGTCAGACCCTCAATTGCAGGACCTGGAAACCCGCATTGCGGGGATTGCTGGCGTGGCGTTCTTTGGCCTCTGCCTGCTTTATGCATTCTGGCGGCTCGCAAGGCCAACCCCCGCCGTGGTCATTCACACTTCCGGCATCTTCGACAACGCTTCCGGCCTCTCCGCTGGCTTTTTGCGCTGGGAAGAGATTTCTCGCGTGCGCGTGGCGAGCTTAAAGGGGCAGCGCTTTCTGGCAGTTGATATGAAGGACGTGGATGCGCTCTTAAGCCGGCAATCCGGCTTCAAAGCGAAGATGATGAAGATGAATGTTCGCCTGGTTGGCGCCGCCGTCAACATTCCGGCCAATACCCTGCCCATATCGCTGGAAGAACTCATCCAGAATATCCGGCAGAAATGCCCCGGCATTCAGGTGTCTTGATTCGGCAACCGCGAAATGCATCTCTAAAAATTTGGCTTAGAATGCGGGGCGTGTTGCTGCCGGTTGCGCCAGCCTAAGCGCTGCGAACTGAGTTATACTTGCTGACGCCATGAGCCAGCCTCTTTCCGCCGACTACGCCAGCCTGCTTCTCAACGACATCTTTTTGCCCGCGCTACAGCGTGAACAGCCTAAAACGAGGCAAGTCATCGAAGCCATTCCGCCCGACAAGGGCGACTACCGCCCTGACGCTGTCTCCAAGAGCGCGCTGGAGCTGGCCTGGCACATCGTCGCCGCGGAGAAGCGCTTCTTCAACGGCATTGCTGACGGAGGATTCGATTTCAATCCCATTTCCCGCCCGGATTCGGTCAAGACTTCGGCCGACATCGGGCGCTGGTACGGCGAGATGTTCGATTCCGTTTTCGCGCGTCTGCAAAAGATGACGTTCGAGCAGCTGTCCAAGGTGATCGACTTCCGCGGCATGTTCCAGATGCCCGCAGTGGTCTTCTTCCAGACCGCGCTCAACCACTCCATCCACCATCGCGGACAGCTCTCGGTTTATTTGCGCCCGATGGGTGGCAAGGTGCCGGCAATCTATGGAGAGAGCTACGATTCCGCCGAAGCCCGAAAGGCCGCGCAGAGCAAGAGCGCTTAGTCCTTCCGCGCTCACCAATGGGCTTTGCTGCGGGATTGTAATCTCAGGTTTCGTTGCCGTTCCCGTCGCTGCCGTTCCTGTCCCCATCTTTCACCGCGAGCAGCAATTCAAAGCGCACCAGCGCCGTACACTTGCTGCACGACGGGAATTTCTCGTGCGCTTCGAACCTGGCTTTATGGGGCAAGCGGTGCCCGGCGTGCAAAACCTTATAGATCCCCGCTATGGGGACTACTTGGCCGGGCCGGTAGAGTGTCTTGGTGGAATCGGAAGCCATGTGCTCGACTAAGTTGAATCGGGACCACAGAAGTAGGAATCCGCATCTCGTAGGGCGGGTTGTCCGGTTGCGGTACGTCCTCCTGGAAGTCAGGGTCCTCAGAGATGTGCGGCACCAGTTCCAGGATTTTGTAGCGCACCAGCTCGCGGCACTGCCGGCAATAGGGGAAGATGGTGTTGCGCATCAGGATCACGCTGGCGCGCTCTTCGTCATGATGGCAGACCTCATAGATCCCGGAATGTTGCACCGACTCTCCCGGAGCCAGCAGGCAATCTGTCTGGTCAAATGTTGCGTTGTTTTTGTCTTGTAATTCCATGTGTTGATTGTTGTGTTCCTTTCTGCGTCCCCGGCCAGCGCGCAACTCTCTTTACAAACTGCAATCCTGCAGCGCTCAAAAAAAGAAATTCATTACTGCGCTAATGCATTGCCACTCTGGGGAGCAAATCACTCTAGTCAATGGGATGCTCTGGGGCCGCAACAAGTTGGTGGACGCC
Organism: Terriglobia bacterium; assembly: GCA_041493865.1. Lineage (GTDB taxonomy): Bacteria > Acidobacteriota > Terriglobia > Terriglobales > Acidobacteriaceae > Angelobacter. Next base: position 2,738 of record JBGPZS010000212.1, on the reverse strand, counting down.
GGCTTCTCGCCGCAGCGATTGAATTTTTTTTCGGGCAACCCCAGAGTTGCTGGTGCGCGCAGATCGGGCTGGAAAGACGCTCGGCAGCGCGAAGACTTTCAATGTCAAATTTTTGAATTACAATCGTTCGATCATGTCTCTCACGAACCACCAGTTCCGTCTTGCCGCCCGTCCTGAAGGCCTGCCCAAACGCAGCGATTTCCATTACACGGAAGAGCCGGTGCGCGATCCCGGTCCCGGCCAGATGCTGGTCAAGGTCCTCTATGTCTCCCTGGACCCGGCGATGCGCGGCTGGATGAACGACGTCAAGTCGTATATCGCGCCGGTTGGCATTGGCGACGTGATGCGCGCCGGCGCCGTAGGCCAGGTGCTTGCGTCGCAGAATCCCGGGTTTGCCGTGGGCGACCACGTGGTGGGCATGTTCGGGATGCAGGAGTACGCGCTCTCTGACGGCAAAGGCATCACCAAAGTCGATCCCAGGCTGGCGCCGCTGCCCGTGTATCTGGGTACGCTCGGCATGCCGGGCCTGACGGCGTATTTTGGCCTGCTTGAAGTGGGCGCTCTGAAGGCGGGGGACACAGTGGTGGTCTCAGGCGCGGCAGGCGCGGTTGGCATGCCCGTGGGGCAGATTGCCAGGATCAAAGGCGCCCGCGCGGTGGGCCTAGCCGGCGGCCCGGAGAAATGCCAGTACGTGGTACAAGAGCTGGGCTTCGATGCCTGCATTGATTACAAGAAAGAAGACGTGAAGGCCGCGCTGCGAGAGCATTGTCCCAACGGCATTAACGTGTATTTTGACAACGTGGGGGGCGAGATCCTGGACGCGGCGCTTACCCAGCTTGCCCGCGGCGCGCGCGTGGTGATCTGCGGCGCCGTCTCACAGTACAACAGCACGACCGGGTTCAAGGGGCCGTCAAACTACATGTCGCTGCTGGTGAATCGCGCGCGCATGGAAGGCTTTTTGGTGTTCGATTTTGCCGCGCGCTACGGTGAAGCTATGCGGGAAATGGCGGGCTGGCGCGCCGCCGGTAAATTAAAGTCGCGCGAAGATATTGTTCCCGGGCTGGAGACTTTCCCGGAGACGCTGCTCAAGCTCTTTTCCGGCGAGAATTTCGGCAAGCTTGTAATCAAAGTCGCTGACGCTTAGGCTTTGCCTCCGTCCAGCACCGCGCGAATCTGCTTGGCATATTCCGCGCTCTCGCGGTCGCCGGTGACAAGTTCGATCTGCTTTGGGCTGGTCACGCCGATTTTCAACTGCACAGCGCGCGCGATCTGCTCCTGCTCGAAGATCGCGCCCTGGCTCACTTCCGGCGTGGTGCCGAAGTGCCGCAGCAATGCCACGCCGACGGCGTCAATGGCCACCCGGTCTGTCCCGGCGAGAACCACGTTGGACTGCACCATCTTGCCCTGATCGGGGCCGCCGTTTGTAAATGCCTGTACACCATCCAGCAAAATCAAATCCGGTTTGTACGCGGTGTTGATCTCCGCGATCATGTGCCGCTGGTGCGAAGAGGAGTGCAACTCACGCATGAAATTGTAAGAATTCCCGGGAACGTATTTTGCCGCGAGCCCGACGGAATTCTTGAGTGACAGGGTGAAGTGCCCGCCATAGCGATGCGTCTTGAGGCAGCAGGTCTGGACCACGCCTCCTGACTTGCGCACCACGCGCGGCAGGGCAAAGCCCTGTTCCCAATGGCCGTCCTGCAGCTTGATCAGCTCCCAGTCGTCAGGCCCGAGTTCATCAAAGACGACGACCTTTGCATCCAGCTCTTTGCCCATCTGGAACGCGCTCTTCTTGCCCATGACTTCGCGGGTATTGCCCATGCCGCTGCGGTCGCCGAGCGTGAGCGGCCCCGCGCCCATGGCCTTGAGCTGACGCAGCAGCGCCACCACAGTGTCTTCATGGGTCGAGCCGGGAGTGGGATCAGAGCTGTTGAAGTTCGGCTTGATGAACAGGTCCCTGCCGCGGAACTTCTCCATTCCCAGCAGGTCGATGGCGCGCTTCACGCCGGCCGCGCGGTCCGTGGTCTTGACGAATGCCACGTGAGAAATGGAAGGTCCAGCGTCGAACGTGGCAGCGTTCAGCCAGGAGGGAGCAAATAACGCCGCTCCCATCGCAGTGGAAGCATCTTTGAGGAACTGCCTGCGATTCATGATCGTCACCTCACTCCGGTCTCGCTTATTGGACACCCGGAGGCGGTTGGAAAGCAAGGGCCGAAGTGCAGGTGATCGCGCACGGGCGCTCACAATGGGACCGATGGGCTGCGACGAAAGTGAATCCGTGATTCACTCGCCGAAGTCTAACCGTAGTTGCGAGGAAGCATGACGAACAAACAGGTCCTTTTTGAAGTCAAACACCACGTGGCTCATATCACAATCAACCGTCCGCACGCGGGCAATTCGCTCGACCTGGAGACAGCCAAAGAGCTGGCCGATGTGTCATTGGAAATCGAGAAAAACCGTGATGTGCGCGCCGTCCTGATCCGAGGCGCGGGCAATACGTTCAGCGCCGGCGGCGACGTAAAGGCCTTTGCCGGGCAAAAAGACCTTTCGCGGTACCTCCGCGAGATGACACCGCATATCCATCTCGCAATCTCGCGCCTGGTGCGGTTGGATGCGCCGGTGATTGCTGCGGTGGAGGGCGCGGCCGCAGGCTTTGGCTTCAGTCTGGCCATCTCCTGCGACCTGGTGCTGGCCGCTGAATCGGCCATCTTTGTAATGGCCTACACGAAGATCGCCTT
>JBGPZS010000041.1:0-13990 GCA_041493865.1 Terriglobia bacterium | reverse complement strand
GGCAATGATGAACGTTGTGGCCAGATAGCAGCGAGAGGAGGGGAAAGCCATATGTCCTCCAGAAGAAGCCCAAACCGAAGAACAAAGCGATACAGTACCAATGGTAGTCCAAAAGCTTGCGTGCGGCTATTCTTTACGGGTGTTGCCCAGTTCGGCGATGATTTCCTGGCCCAGCATTTTGCTGCCGTCGTAGAGGACCTCAATCAGGCGCGCTCGGGCGGAGCGGGCGTTGGCCACCGCCGTAGCCAGCTCAGTGCTGGGAAACAGCCCAACGATCTCCCACTTGTTTTCGGAAGTCTGCACCCACAGTTCGTATTGCTTCCACTTGGCCATGCGCTCCAGCTAGTGTCTCACATCAGCGAGTTTTCGCGCGGGCAATGCGGGGGTGAATCAGCCAAGAAAACGGGCGGGCCATTTCGACCCGCCTATCTTTGCACGATCAATTCTGCTTGAGCCTTATCTGCTGGTATGCCGGGGCGTTGGTTCCGGCGCTGTATCCATGCCCTGCCAGCCCGCTTTCTCGCCCTGGTTCTGCTCGTCGAGCCACTTCTTCAGGGGCGCAAAGTAGTCCAGGATGGCGGTAGCGTCCATCTGGCGCTGGCCGCTGATGGCTTCCAGCGCGTCCGGCCAGGGCTTGCTCTTGCCCATGCTCAACATCTTGTTCAGCCGCTCACCTGCTGCCTTGTTCTTGTAAATGGAGCAGCGATGCAGCGGCCCCTGGATCCCCGCCGCCTGGCAGAGCGCGCGGTGAAACTGGAATTGCAGGATCCGCGCCAGGAAGTAACGGGCGTACGGAGTGTTGGAAGCGATGTGATACTTTGCGCCAGGATCAAAGTCGGCCTCGCTGCGTCCCACTGGCGGCGCCACGCCTTGATACTTGGCCTTGAGGTCCCACCAGGCTTTGTTGTACTGCTCCGGCGTGACTACACCGGAGAAGACTTCCCAGCGCCATTTATCGATCATCAAACCAAAAGGCAGGAAGGCAATCTTGTCCATGGCCTGCCTGAGCAGGTAGCCGATGTCCGAGCTTTCCGGCGGAACCTCGCCGAGCAGACCTACCTCCTTCAAGTACTCAGGCGTAACGGAGAGCGCGATGGTATCGCCGACGGCCTCATGGAAGCCATCATTGGCGCTATCTTGAAAGAGCGGCGGCTGGTCCTTGTAGGCGCGCTGATAAAAATTATGGCCGAGCTCATGATGAATAGTCACGAAATCTTCGTCTTTGACCTCAATGCACATTTTCAGGCGAAGGTCGGCCTGCTGGTCCACGTCCCATGCGCTGGGGTGGCAGACCACGTCGCGGTCCTGCGGTTTCATGAAGAGTGAACGTTCCCAAAACGTTGGCGGCAGTTCGGCAAAGCCCAGCGACTTGAAAAAGTTCTCGCCGTAATGGACCATGCCCAGCTCGTTGACCTTGTGGTCCTTGAGCAGCTGCGTCAGGTCATAGCCCTGGCGGTCGTTGGCCGGCGCCACCAGCGGATAAACGTTGCCCCACTCCTGCGCCCACATGTTGCCCAGTAAATGCGCGGCAATCATGCCATCGGGCCGCTCGGCGATCTTGCCGTATTTTTTGATGAGCTGCTTGCGAACGTATGTGTGCAGGGAAACATAGAACGGCTCCACCTGCCGCCACAGGCGTTCGACTTCGGCGCTGAACTGCTCGGGCGTCATGTCATAGTTGCTGCGCCACATCGCGCCCGTGTCCTTGAAGCCCAGCTCTTTTGCGCCTTTATTGGAGAGCTGGACAAAGCGCGCGTATTTTTCTTTCATGGGCACGGAGATCTTGTGCCAGCCCACCCAGGCATCCAGCAGCTCGTCAGGATTGGTGCTGCTGGCCAGGATGCGGCTGAGATCGTTCAGCGAAAGGCACTTCTGTTTGGCGTCTGCAGGGGCACCGGCCGCTGGGGGTTTGCAGTATTTGCCCTTGCCGTACATGCCGTCCAGTTTGCTGGCCAGCTCGGTGAGCTCCTTGCGCTCCGCGTCGTTGTTGGGGGCCGGAGCGGTGAGCGACAACTTGAGCAGCAGGAATTTTCTCGCCAGGTCCGGCGGCAGCTTCATGCCGTCAAAACGGCGGGCGTCGAGCGCGAGCCGGGTAACCACGGCGATGAGCTTTTCATTGGCTTGCGCAAAGATGGTCTCGGTGTCGTCCGTGATGAAGTTCTCCTGCACCCAGTTGGCGCGGCTGGCGCGGACGCCCAGGTCGAAAAGCTGCTCTTCCGCTTTTTTCATGAAGGACTGGGCTTCCGCGACGGTCGGCGCGGCATTGGCGTGCGCGGCGGGCGATTGGCCGGAAGACTTGGACGACGGTTTTTTGGCCGCTGTTTGCGCCGGCAGAGTGCAGCTTGCCAGAAGAACCAGAATTGCCGTTCTACAAATACGGTGTAACAACATTACTCCTCCACAAAAACGAATGCTAAGAGTAGCTGTTTGGGTGTTATGACGCAAATCAACGCGATGTTGAACGATGTTGGTCAGCGTCCGCTCAAGGGAACATGCTCGCATCGTGAAATGCTGCCATCTTGCATAGAGACAATCGCCAGCGCGTCGATCATCCACGAGCGGGGCAGAGGAATCCTGGATAGATCTTTCATTGAGGCAACTGCTTAGGTCCGCTTATCGCTTGAGCGATCCCGGGATCTCGGCCGGATTGGATGAATACAGCGCTGTACGATGTTGACGCGAAGCTAACGAATGCCAGCAGGAGATCCGGCCAGGCTATGCTGCAGGAAAGGATTTGCCTGATATCCCTCCATCCTGGCTTCAAAGGCGCGAATAAAATCAGCAGCGCTGCCGTCGACAGGAGGAGGCGCTTGGCCTTGTGACAGAGGCAGAGTATCGCCAAACTGGGAAATGAGGTCATCCACGCGGGCCTGGTCCTTGTGAATGGAATAGAAGAACTCAATCTCAGGCCGGGTATAGACATTCATCTCCGAGACCTGGCACACCAGGTTGAAGTAGTCATTGTAGTCGGCAGCCCTTGCGGAGCTGTATTGAGCCAGCGCCGCGTCCATCGTCATCTTGCCCACGAGAGCCTGGTGGATAAGGTTGCTGACCAATTCGGCGTCGCGGAAAGCATGAGTAATTCCCATTGCGGTTGCCTGGTCCTTGAAGCTGCCGGCGTCCCCGATCAGCACCCAGCCGGGGCCCCATGACTCGCGGTGATACGCCGGCATTGTGCCGCAGGCCTTAAACGGTTCCTCGATCTTCCCGGCCCGGACCAACTCACCCACATCAGGCGCGCAGAACGCGACCGTCTTATGGAAATTGTTTTCTGCATCTTTGTTAAATTCATCCCACCATGCTGTGGGGCCATAGACCAGGACCATATGGGTCCCGCCGGACGTGGGGAAGACGGCCATACCCAGCCGTCCCCTGCGGAAAAAGGCCAGCTCATCTTTCTTGATTCCTGAAAAATAGCCGAAATAAGCAAAGGTTGAGAGAGGCCGGAAGTCCGTAATACGCGCACCGATCTTTTTGGCGAACGTAGAATGTTGGCCATCTGCGCCCACCACCAGCCGGGCCTGCAAGGAAATTGGATTGCCTTTGCGGCCAATAGCGCGGATTCCCTTGACCACACCCCCTTCCACGACCGGTTCGGTAAAGGACGTGCCGTCGCGCACCTCGGCTCCCGCCTTCTGCGCTTCATCCATCAGGAATTTGTCCAGGAAATGCCGGCGGGGCCCGCAATAAGTCGTGGTAGCTCCGCGGCTGTCTCCGTGAAGCTGCTGGAACCGCCATTCCAGCTGGCCCAAAGGCACGGAGCCATGCAAGCTGATTCCCTCTATATTCATTTCCAGCGCGGTGAAGTTTGGCGACTGCTCCAGGATGGGCTGGGCGACACCCCAGCGGTTTAGATACGAAACTCCGCGCGGCCAGATGAAGTGAGTGGAGAGGGCGTCGCGTGGAAACTCATGCCGGTCAATTAACAATACTTTGTGCCTGGACCGGGCCAGCAGCATGGCGGTGGGAGCTCCCGCTACACCAGAACCGATTACAACCACGTCAAACGATTCCATGAGGTCCTCTTTCTTTCCGGCCTTTATTTACGCGGACCGTTTCGCGACAGAATCGACATACGTGAGTTTTTCTATATGCCTGAGGAACTGGAAACGGTTCTCCAGCAGAGACAAACCGCTCTCGTATTGCGCGGGACCGCTGGCTTCGACCTTGGCCGTGATGGAAGCCAGCCGGTTGCCGCACATGGCGCTATCAAAGGCCAGTTTGAATTCTTCCAGCGTCCTGGCCGTTTGCGTCTGCGGAAAACCTGCTGCATGGGCCAACGCCGCCAAATCGGCTCCGGTCTGCGTGGCGGTGGGAAATCCACCCGTCGAAAACAAACTCTCGTTATCGAAAATCACCTGAATCAGGTTTTTGGGCGCATAGCGAGCCATGGTTGTGAGGCCGCCCAGGTTCATCAGCACGGAGCCGTCGCCATCCAGGACGACCACGCGCTGCCGGGGCAGGCAATGCGCCAGGCCAAGCCCCAGCGATGAAGCCAATCCCATGGCGTGCTGGAGATAGAAAAAATTCTCGCGGTGTCCAAGCGACTGAAGTTCAGCTGCGGTTGCGCCCATAATGGTAACCACAAGAGAACTCTTCAATTGCTCATAGATCGAACGCAGGCAGTCGATACGCAGCATCTGGCTAGTCCTCCCACATCAATGTGCGCGTGAGCAGCAGCGCCACGGGGTGCAAGCTGTTTCTCGTCCAGGCAAGCGCCCCAGTTATGCTCTTCTCGACTTTGGCGGATTCGTCGACCAGTTCATACGGGATTCCCAGTCCACGCAGCATTGGCTCAGTGACCATGCCGCCGTGGGCCTGCCAGGCGTCTTTGTCACCGAAGTGGCCGCGGTAGCTGATCAACAAAAGCAAGGGAATCTTATAGAGCAGCGCCAGCGAAACAAGGCCGTTGATGCTGGCGAGAAAGCCGTGGTTCTGCATCAGGATCGCTGACGGGATACCGGCAAAGTAAGCGCCTGCTGAAATTCCGATGCCCTCTTCTTCCTTGGCTAGGCGCAGCAGCGTCATATCCTGATCGTCTTCAATCATGCGGATCAAAGGCACAAGCCAGGTTTCAGGCATGGCCGAAATCAGGTTGATGCCGCATTTCTTGAGTGCGCCGTGGATTGCGCGCGAATTGTTGAGCGAGATCGGCACTTACACTATCTGGCCCTTACACTATCTATGGATAAAAGGTGCAAACAACCCACCTGTAATCCAACGGAGATAGTAAAGGACAAATATATTCAGTGAAGAAATAATTTTTGTTCACCTACTCCATTCATTACCAAAATGGCACAGTAGTTCCAAAAAGAACTAGGCGCATAGCTAATGAGTTCATTGACTATCTTAGAAATATCTTAAGGAATATGAGAGCATCTGTGTCTGGGATATGGACCCCGTAAGAACCTCCGTGAAATACGCTCGTTGTCGACCACCCTGATGGCAACAGAGAACAGCCAAGACAATTTGCGCAGGAGAAGAGTGCTCTGAATTCAAGACCTTAAACGCGTCGAAATGTTACGTCAGAATTCAGATGAATCAAGGTGGCCGGAAACGATCACGACCTGGTCCGGCTGCTCGCGGCCTTTGAGATCGGCAATAACGTCGGAGCAATCAACGTCGGCCATGCGTTGCATAGCAAAAGGCCCGGATAGCGGTTCCGGGCCTTTCTCCTTCCCTGAATAAATCACCCCTCTCACATTTCTGGAACTCGCGGAGCTTCGTCCTTTGGGTGTATCAGGCATGTCAGACACACCCCAGCGGAAGCCAGTACAACGTTTTCCAGTGAACGTAATGGAGCAACCTAATCATACCCTCCTCCAGCCCAAGAAGAAAATCCCTCAGTTAGCTTTTTAGCCCGTAAACCCCCGGTGCCTGTTCCGTCACCAAAGTGTTCGAAATCGAACACTAGAAAACCGGAACCTGGCCCTTCCCGCCTGCGTATATCTATTGAGCATTCAACTGCTTGAACTGGCTTTGCCCGCTTGGGGCATCGAATTTCCCCTCTGCTGCATTCGTAACAGTGAGCCAGTGACCGGAGGCGCTTGTTATGGGGACCTTAATTCAGGACATCCGTTATGGGGTCCGCATGCTGTTGAAGAATCCCGCCATGACTCTGGTGGCGGCGCTGACGCTGGCACTGGGCATCGGCGCCAACACCACGATCTTCAGCGCCGTCAACGGATTAATACTCCGGCCGCTGCCGGTGGCCAACGCTGACCGGCTGGTGGTCTTCGGCGCCCAGCAGCAGGGTGGCGACAACTTCAACCATTTCTCCTACCCGGATTTCGCCGATGTTCGCGCCCAGAGTGACGGGTTCTCCCATGTAATGGCGTACACGCTCACGCTTGCCGGCATGGAATCAGAAGGCCGCACCGAGCCGACGATCCTTAGCTATGTGAGCGGAAACTATTTCCAGGCGCTGGGCTTGAACCCCTATCAGGGCCGGCTGATTTATGGCCAGGAAACGGAAAAAGCCGGCACGGAAAACGTGATTGTGCTGGGATACGGCTACTGGAAGAAGCGCTTCAACTCAGATCCCGGCATCGTGGGCAAACAGGTCAAGCTAAACGGACACCCGGTAACCGTGATTGGAATCACGCCGCAAACTTTTCACGGGACTTACGCGCTGGTGGACATGCAGGGCTACATTCCGATCGGCATGAGAACGCTATGGCGGCAGAGCGCCGACAAAAGCGATAACCCGAATGATTACTGGACCAAGCGCGACCTCCATGACTTGACGGTCCTCGGCGTGGTCAAACCTGAGATGACGCGGCAGAAGGCTGAAGTTTCCGCCAACATCGTGGCGCAGCGCCTGAACAAGGAGTATCCCGAGTCGCACAAGAGCGTGAGCTTCAGGCTGTATCCGGAAAAAATCGCGCGGCCTGACCCCGATCCCGCCAACGGAATCGTGATTGTTGGGGTCGTGTTCATGGTGCTGGCCGGGCTGGTGCTGCTGCTGGCGTGCTCCAATGTTGCCAACATCGTGCTGGTACGCGCCACCGCGCGTGAGCGGGAGATGGCGATCCGCACAGCGCTGGGCGCGGCCCGCACACGCATTGTCCGCCAGCTTCTCACGGAAAGCGTGCTACTGGCGTTCCTGGGCGGAGCTCTTGGCGTGTTTGTGGGAGTTTGGGCCAGCAGCTTGCTGAGCTCGATCCGCATTGAGGTCGCCACCATTCCCATCCGTTTTGATTTCAGCTTTGACTGGCGTGTCTTTGTTTTTGGCCTCTGCGCCGCGCTGGTGACCGGCATCATTGTGGGTCTGGCGCCGGCATGGCGCGCGGCCCGCGGCGACTTCAACCAGGTGTTGCATGAAGGCAGCCGCGGCATCTTGGGTTCCGGACGTTCGAGTTTTCGCAGCGTGCTGGTGGCAGGACAAGTAGCGGTTTCGCTCATGCTGCTGGCGGTTGCCGGATTGTTTGTCCGCAGCGCGCAGAACACGGAACATTCTTACCTTGGGTTCGATCCGCAAAACGTTCTGAATGCCACCATGGAGACGCGCACCATTGGCTTTGATCTCCAGAGAAGCAAGCAGTTTCTGCGCGAGGTGGAAGACCGTGCGCGAGCGCTGCCCGGCGTGCAGTCGGTGAGCATTGCCGCTTCGGTTCCCATGGGCTATTCCAGCGAAGGCGGCCCGGTTTACATAGAAGGTCAGGCGGCAACCAGCAAAGAAGCTGTGCCTTATTCTCTTTATAACGTGGTTGATCCGCCTTATTTTGCCACCCTGCGCGTTCCACTGCTGCGGGGGCGTCTCTTCACCGAGCAGGACACGGACAAAACGCCGCTGGTGGCCGTGATCAATGAAGCCATGGCGAAGAAATTCTGGCCCAACCAGGACCCGCTGGGTAAGCGGTTCAGCGCCAAAAGCGCATCGGGACCGTTTATTGAGGTCATCGGGTTGGCCAAGCAAGGCAAGTACAACGATCCCGTGGACGAAACCGCGTTGTTCTACTACTTGCCGCAGTCGCAGTCGCCCACAACTTTTGTGACGCTGCAACTCCGGACAGCTACCGCGCCGCAGACGCTGATTCCTGAGGTGGAACGCATCATCCATGAGCTGGCGCCGGGCATGCCGGTGACCGATGTCCAGACCATGGAAGAATCTCTGGGCGGAGTGAATGGCTACTTCCTGATGCGCATGGGAACGCGCTTCTCCGTTGCGTTGGGTGTTCTGGGACTGGTGCTGGCGCTGGTGGGAGTGTATAGCGTGATCTCTTACGCCGCGGCGCAACGCACGCATGAGATCGGCGTGCGCATGGCGCTGGGCGCGGACCGGAGCGACATATTGAAGATGGTCCTGCGCCAGGGATTTGTGCTGGTCGGCGCTGGAGTCCTTGCGGGACTGGTGCTTACATTCTTTGCCGCGCGCGGCATGTCATCATTGCTGGTGGGCGTGAGCCCGAGCGATCCACTGACCCTGGGAGCGGTATCAGTGCTGCTGGCGCTGGTGGGTTTGATTGCATCATTTATTCCCGCGCGACGGGCCATGAAAGTGGAGCCGCTTAAGGCACTTAAGTACGAGTAAGTAGAAAGAATTTTTGGCCGCGAAGCTTTTAGCCGCGAATCAACGCGAATGAGCACGAATCCGAGCCAGAAAAAGTTGATTCGCGTTTTTTTTGCGAAAATTCGCGGCTATCTTCATTTTCTGCGGAAAAGTTGTGCACAGCCTCTGGAAAACACGTCCCAAACTACGGGAAATCTGCGTTGACTCAGCAGCGGCGAATCGCTGACAATCGCGTATCATCATGCTTTTCTACCTCGCAGGTTCCATTGAGTACTCTCCTGACCTGGGCAAGGGCTGGCGCGCCGGGATCAAGCCTGTCCTGACGGCGCTGGGACACGAAGTTTACGATCCTGCCGAAGACGAACTCAAGAACCTTACTGAAACTGAAGCGCGCGAGTTTCGCACATGGAAGACGACCGACCTCGGGCGCTTCCGCCAGACCGTCAAGAAAATCATTGCTTACGATCTTGACCTGATCGAGCACCGCTGCGACGCCATTGTCTGCTACTGGGACCAGTACGCCGGACGCGGCGCAGGCACGCAGGGCGAGCTGACATTCGCGCACCGCAAGGGGATTCGCGTCTACCTGATCTGCGGCATGCCGGTGGAGCAGATCAGCGGCTGGCTGCTGGGCTGCGCGACGGAAGTGTTTGCGAGCTTCGATGAGTTTCATGAATTTGCAAGCAACAAGCTCGTGGGCGGGGCGTTTGCTGAAATCGGCATAGAAGAAAAAACAAGGTTGGTCACAGAGGCATAAGAAGCGTAAGGCACATACGAGACGCAGCAGGCTACGTCTCTACCAACGTGGGGCATGAAGCTGGGGAAAAGGGAGCTGGAGATGAATGCAATGCGGGGCAATCTGGGCTGGATTGAAGTGGTCTGCGGGCCGATGTTCAGCGGCAAGAGTGAAGAGCTGATCCGGCGGCTGCGCCGTGCTGAGATTGCGCGCCAGCGCGTGCAGATCTTCAAGCCCATCATCGACCAGCGCTATGCCTCGGACCAGATCGTCTCGCATGACGATGGTCGCATCCACGCCGAAGCCGTGAGCAACGCCATCGAAGTCCAGGCCAAGCTCGACGTGCGCACCGAGGTGATCGGCATTGACGAAGCGCAGTTTCTGGGCGAGGCCATGGTCGATTTCGTTGTCCGCCTGGCCGATATGGGCAAGCGCATCGTCATCGCCGGCCTGGATACGGACTATCTCGGGCGCCCTTTTCATCCCATGCCGGAGCTGCTGGCCGTTGCCGACGAGATCACCAAAACGCTGGCCATCTGCATGCAGTGCGGCAACCCGGCCAAGCACACGCAACGGCTGATCGCCAATGAAGACCTGATCGTGGTGGGCGCCGCCGGGATGTATGAAGCCCGCTGCCGCCGCTGCTTTGAGCCCAATCTCTCCGCCGTGGAAGCACAGAAGAAGAAGCAGATGGAGCTGGTCACGGTGGTGACGAGGTAGTGGGAAAACAAGCCTTTAGCTATTAGCCTTTGCCTCTTAGCAAAAACCAAAAGCAAAAATCAAAAGCCAAAAACTTTACCGCGGATGAACACGGAAAGACGCGGATTTGTCTTGAGACGGCGCGGCTTCCGCTGACGCAAAAGACATCGCGGATGAAAAGAGATAACGGCTTTACGCCGGAAGCGCAAAACGCATTGCGCACAGAAATCCTTGCCCCGACACAGAATATTTTGACTCAACGCAATTTATTTTTACGACAGCTAAGATTTTTTTATCACGGCAAAAGCACAGGACTGCCGCCAACGGTCAGCGTTACCGCTCTGCCATCTCCAGTGCTTGTCTCTGTATTTTATGCACCTGTTTTTTCTAATCTGAAATAAGTCTTGATGTTGAGCCCCGTTCTAAACTCACATTGTTTTGTCGCAGCACGACACTTAAAGATTCTCTTATTCACCTTTGTCCTTGCTGCGCGGACCAAAGATCGCGCACTCGCCCGCATTAAAACTCCTAATCAAGTTGAGCTTGTGAGGGCCGTCACATACAGCATTTTTGCACCCTGCTACTTTGCTCACATTCTGGTTGTTCGATGTAGGAACCAGTAGTAAGCGCCACTTCCGGGAAGACCCTACTACCTGTTGGCCGCATTCCGGCGGCACGAATTCCTGGAAGGAACCTGGGACAACTTTTACAAGGCTGCTCAAAAGCGGCAGCCGCAAAAGGGCCGAACCGCGGTTAAGGGACAGGTGTGTTTGGGCCGGACTACGCCGAAAACGGCATTCATTATTTCTCTGGCTCAGGAGCGCACCCCATTCCATTTGGAAATTCAATTCGATGGAGCATGCCATGACAAAGACTGTAAGACTGCAAACTAAGCTGGCCCCACAGCTACACGGAACATTTTCGCGCCGGGCCTCGACAAGAAACTATTTACTCACCCTGATTGCGGTGATTTTGCTGGCTACCTTCTCTGTAGCCCAGTTGCCTGTTCCAGCCTCAAGTCAATTTGACATCACCGGCTTCATTCAGTCGGCTACGCTGGGCGGCGCGGGCAGCGGCCCCGGTGTTGGCGCCCACCAGGGCGGCTCCATCACAGTGAACGGACATGTGATCATTGTGCCTTCAGAAACCATCGTGATCCTGCCCGCCAACGCGCTTACATGGCAGGAGCTTTTTGCCTTTGCTCCGGCGCCTTACACAGGGGCGGCTACGGGCATGGCGCTGTCCGACGTTCCAGCGCCCATGACCACGTATGAGGCCCAAGTGGTGGGCAACCGGGTCGTGGGCGGTCCCGCCGGCGCTGACTTGTACATCGCCGGACTGATTTACATTTCCCAGCATGCCTTGAACACGGGTTCGGGATTCATCAACTGCATCAACTACACGACGGGCGAAATGCTGGTGGGAGGCGTTCTAGGCAATTGCGCCACCGGCACGCGAGTACAGATCAACGATCCTGTAATTACCACTGCCGGCGATATCGCGCTGGGCACGGGACGTTACAGCCGGGGACAAACGCCGGATGCGCGGTTCCAGGTAGACCAGGACAACCCCACCATCGCTGCCGCCACCGGCTTTCCCATGTGCATGCCGCGCGTGGTGGCCGATCCGAACCTTGCCGGCAACCCGGACGATGCGCGGTGTCCGATCACGCAGAGGCCTTTGGTGGGGAACCCGGTGGTAGCGTGTGTAAACCCAACTACGCCTGGCGCCCCATGCACCAACTTCACAACGCTGCCTCCGGGAGGCGGCATACCTAGTCCAAGCATCCAGGCGCCCTTTGAAGTTGGCGACTGGATCACCTTTGCGGGAACGCTGGTGCAGGATTGCGCCATGACCGGCTGTCCGGGAGGCGGCCCCACAGCGGGGCCCTGGCCGGCGGCTGGAGTGGGTGCGACCTACATCTCGGCCCACACGATCAGCAACAACACTGCCATCTACACATTCCCCGGCACAGACCCGTCTTACGTTGCGACGGAGGTGACCATCATCGGCACTGGAGGACTGACGGTGATAGGCGCCGGCGAAGCGGTAATCCGCACGCGCTTTGAAGGTATGACCAGTGATGTTGATCCAACTGGAGTGGCCCAGAGGATCATTCACCTCTACGGGATCGATTTCAACGCGATCACCGGGGCGACCAGCGACCGTGATTTTGGCATCATCGGCGTAGATCCGGGCCCGCCCAATGGCGCGGTCAAGGGACGCTGGCGTTTTCGTCCGCCTTGCCTGGCATTCGGATCAGTGCCGGCAAAACCGGACAAAGACTGCGTGATGAACGCCGCGGGCAGCTTCCTGCCGCCGCCGCGCGAGATGCGAGCTGTAATCCAAGGCGCATTTACCGCGCCCATTACCGCTGCGTCGCCCCGGTCGGCCAACGGGATCGTCTATGGCCAGTACCACGCTCCTATTCTGCAATACATCTTCCCGGAGAACGTGCCTGGCGCCCCGATCCCAGAGAACAACTTCAACACCATGCCCTTTCTTGCTCAGGGCGGATATACCTCATCGGGAGGCACGCAGGCGGGGCAACTCAATCCCTGGCCCAGTAACATTGTTCCGACTCCGGCCTGTGGACCGGCGGCCGCAAACACCGGTGGTCCTTACGTAGTTGGCTCGGGCGGGACCATTGCCCTGGCCGGCAGCGCCACCGGAACAGCACCCATCACCTTTGCCTGGACGGCAGCGTCGGGGACCTTCTCCAACGCTACTATCGCCAACCCGAACTACACGGCGCCTCAGGTGGCGGTCACAACTTCGGTGAGTCTGTCGCTTACGGCAACCAATTGCGGCGGACCTTCGACGGCGACCACGACTGTAACCGTGAGCGCAGCGGCGGCCCCGACAGTGAATCCCATCGCCAACCAGACAGTGGATTCAGGATCGGGCGGCAGCTTCGCCGTCACGGCCTCTGATCCCAATGTTCCGGCAGCCGTGCCGCTCACCTGGTCTGTAAGCCAGACCGGGTCGCCCGCTCTGCTTAACCTGGTGATCAACTCCAGCGGAAGTACTTCAGCCACTGTGAGCTACACCGCGCCAGCAGGCGTGCTTGTCAGCACCCCAATCACGGTTACTGTTACCGCGACGAACGCCGCTGGCGTCGCCTCGGCGCCGGTATCCACCACTGTTACTATCAATCCGGCGGTTGCCTGCAACGCGCCAGTAGCCAATGCTGGCGGTCCGTACACGGTTGCTTCCGGTGGGTCGATCACTCTGAATGGCAGCTCCGCCGGGTCAGCGCCCCTCACGTTCCTCTGGGCAGCGCCAGCGGCGGGCGATGGGACCATCAACCCGCTGAACGACGCCACGCCGACGTACACGGCGCCCGTAACTGGAGTGGCGAAAGACGTGACCGTGTCACTCACGGCGTCCAATGCCTGCGCCGGTAGTCCTTCTACCGCAACCTCAACCGTACATGTCAACGCGGCGCTGCCGCCCACGGTCAATCCCGTGGCGGCAATCTCGGTGCCCGTGAATACTGTGAATGTGAGCATGCTGGTCACCGGTTCTGATCCCACGGGGCTGACGCCGCTCACCTTTACCGTGACGCAGGCCCCGGTGGGAACTCTGCTGTTCCCAACCAACGGCTGCGCTGGTGGAGTAACGCAAGGAAACTTGTGTGTGACTCCTTCCGGACCAACCCAAGCGGCCATATCCTTCAACGTTCCGGCCACACCCGGCACGGTGACGCTGACCATCAGGGCCATCAACTCTGCCGGTGTGACTTCGGCGCCGGTAACCACCACGGTCACTCTCACTGACGTTTTCAACATCACGGCTGCGGAATACCGTATCGGCAAGCAGCGGTTGATCGTCAACGTCACCGAGCTTACCTTGGACCCGACCATCCTGATCTTCCTGAATCCGTACAGGTGCGAAATTAACGCTGCGCCCTGTGTGCAGACGGCCCCAGGGGTCTGGATGTATGATCCCGACCCGGCGAACGGAGGTGTCGGAAACCTCTTCACCGGCGGCGCCGGCGGTCTCTACATCATCGATGTGGTTGGAGCGCCGAAGCCAGCCTG
>JBGPZS010000380.1:0-4481 GCA_041493865.1 Terriglobia bacterium | reverse complement strand
CTTGATGCGGTTCTGCGCCCACTGGTCCCAGTTGTATATGTGCAGATCTGTGCCGCAGACTGAGGCCACCTTCACTTTCACCAGGACATCGTCCGGGCCATATTCCGGGACGGGCATCTGGCGCACGTCCGCTCCCGGCCCGGCCTCCGGTTTCACTACGGCAAGCATGGTTTCAGACATTCAATTCCTAAGTATCGAGATACGGAAGGCAATCTATTCATTTTAACAAAGTAGCTTCTCCTCGCCACGATGATGCCATGGCACAACGAAGTTCCCCATCTTCGACCACAAGTCGATCTGGTCTCACCAAAAATTTGATGGGCCACAATCAGGCAGTTCGTTTATTGTTTCAGGGCCTGGGAAACCTGCTTGGAAGGTAAGGAGACTGCCCTAATGATGCCTCCCTGCGGAACTTTTGATTACGTCACCACCGTCCCTAAAAAACCAGAAGACTCTTCATCTGGATGGGCGGTGCGGCTGCAATACCCCGTGAAGCAAACCGGTCCCGACCTTTCGGACCGCCGCCTGGTCGGCTATACACCCCGCTTGCGGATCACGGGTGGAGGACTGACCTCCGGACCCTCGGCCGCGGCGCCCCTCGGTCATGCGCAGCCGTCTTACGCTCACCGCCTCCGGCCCGGAAGATGCGACTGTCTCCGCAATATCATTCCATGTTGACCGGGATCTGATTTCGTTGCTTCATGCCGGGAACCAATGAATCTGCGGCGATTTGCAAGGCCACACGTCAAGTTCCCGCCTTCGCCAGTCTTTCAGCTCAACTGCTGGATGCCGATCCCGCTGAATTGGTCGCTTGGCCGGGCCGTTGATCTACGCCTCCTATGACAGAACAGAATTTGCGCTAGAGATGGTGATTATCCGATAATCTAACTAACCAGTTAATTAAATGGCCCCTGCCCTCAAATCCGGCAAGTCAGGCTCGCGCGGCGAGCCCGAAAAGACCCGCGCCGCTATCCTCAAAGCCGCGCTGGAAGAATTTTCCCATGAAGGCGTGACCGGAGCACGCACGGACGAGATCGCCCGTCGTGCCGGCGTCAACAAAGCTCTGCTCTATTACTACTTCAAGGACAAGGAAGGCCTCTACGCTGCCGCCCTGGAGCAGGTCTTCTCCGGCCTGCATGAGCGTGTAGGGGTGGTATTGGAGCGTGCCGATCTGCCGCCGACCGAGAGATTGCTGCTCTACGTACGAACGCACTTTGACTATATTGCCAGCGCGCCGGTCTATCCGCGGCTGGTGCAACGTGAGTTCATGCGCAGTTCGGGCCGGACGCTCTCTCCCACCGCCAGCCGCATTATGGAGCGGCATGTCCGTCCTATCTATGACCGGCTGGAAAAGCTGATCACTGAAGGCGCCAGGGCCGGCGATTTCCGCCACCTCGATCCTGTCCAGACCGTCACCTCCATCATTGGCATCATCGTCTTCTATTTCATCAGCATGCCCGCGCAACAGTTCATGCATGCCGGCGATCCCGGCTCTCCGGAGCGGATCGCGATGCGCCGCGCCGCCGTGCTCGACTTCATTTGCGCCGCGATTTTCACTCCGGCAGCGGCACAGAAAGCCTCAAAGCCATGAGCACGCGCAACAAGTTCTTCGCCTTTCTCGGCGCGCTGCTGGTCATCGCCGGAGCGTATTATTTTTTCTCCACCGACCGCTCCTCTGATCTGGTCTTGATCGGCACCGTCGATGCCAACCAGGTTGTGGTCAGCCCCAAGATCAGCGGGCGGATCGCGCGCCTGGCCGTGGACGAAGGCACCGAAGTCAAGGCCGGGGACACCATCGCCGTGCTCGACGCGCAGGAGCTCACCGCTGACCGCCAGGCGGCAGAAGCCGTGCTGGCCAGCCTTCGCCACCAGGTTGCGCAAACGCGCGCCACGGAAGAGCAAACCGCGGGTGAAACTTCCAGCGGCGTGGTAAACGCGCAGGCGCGCTTGCGCGCCGCGCAGGCCACGTTGCTGCAGGCGCAAGCCGATCTGCAACGCATTCAAGGCGATTCAAGCCGTGCGATCGCTCTGGCGCAGCAAGGCATTGCATCCCAGCAGCAGTCCGACCAGGCGGCCGCTCAGCTGAAAGCGCAGGAAGCTTTCGTGCGTGCGGCGGAAGACCAGGCCCACGCCGCGCAAGCTGATCTGGAAACGGCGCAGGCGCGCACTCGGCAGACACAGGCGGCCCAAAGCACGGTGGCCTCTACACGCGCGCAACAACTCAACGCCAAGGCGCAGCTTGAGGCCGCTGAAGCTCGCCTGGGTTATACCAAAGTTACGGCGCCGCTCAGCGGAATCGTCACGGTGCGAGCTGCGCGCGAAGGTGAAGTGGTCAACGTGGGCCAGCCCATCGTCATCATCACCGATCTCAGTGACACATGGGTGCGCGCGGCGGTCCCGGAAACGCAAGCGGTCCACATTGCCCTTGGCGATCAACTGAACGCGCGTCTGTCCTCGGGCGACATCGTCCCCGGTAAGATCATCTTTAAAGCGCCTGAAGCCGACTTCGCCACACAACGTGACGTGAACCGCCGCAAGCGCGACATCAAGGCCATCACGCTGAAGCTGGCGGTCGACAACAGCAGGAAGACGCTGGTCCCGGGAATGACGGCGGAAATTCTGGTGCCAAAATCGAAAATTGAGGTCCGCTGATGGCGCAGCCCGCGATCCAGGTCGTCGATATCGTCAAGCGCTTCGGGAACTTCACCGCCGTGGATGGTGTCTCATTCTCCGTGGAAGAGGGTGAGGTCTTTGGTCTCCTGGGCCCGAACGGCGCCGGCAAATCCACGCTGATCCGCATGATGACCACGCTGATCGAGATCACCGCGGGCACCGCCATCATTGAGGGAGCTGACGTGCGCAGGGACCCCAACCGGGCGCGGCGCTCGATCGGCGTGATCCCGCAAGCCATGACCAGTGACGGCGACCTTACCGTATGGGAAAACCTCAGCATCTACTCCAAGCTCTACGGAATTCCCGCCGCCGACCGGGAAAAATCAATTGACGAACTGTTAGAGCTGGTTGACTTGAACCAGTGGCGTGACGCTCCGGCGCGAAATCTTTCCGGCGGCATGCGGCGACGGCTGGAGATCGCGCGCGGGCTGGTTCATCGTCCCAGGATTTTTTTCCTCGACGAGCCCACCACCGGCCTTGATCCCGTTTCCCGCGTTGCCGTTTGGGAGATGATCACCAGCATCAAGCAGAAGCGCAACCTTACCGTGCTGGTCACCACGCACTATATGGATGAAGCCGACCGTCTTTGCGACCGCATCGCCATCGTCGACCACGGCAAACTGGTGGCCCTGGATACGCCGCGCGCGCTCAAAGGCAGCATTCCCGGGTCCAGCGTGATTGAGGCCCAGTTCCTGCAGCCTCCGCCGGACTGGCAGCAGACCCTGGAAGGTTTGGCCGGCGTGAAGTCGGTGCAGCCGGAGGGCGCGGACATGTATCGCGTCCTTACCGAAGACGGATCGCGCACCACCACGGATCTGGTTGAGACCGCCGTCCGCTCCAATGTGGTGGTGAAGACTCTCACTGTCCAAAGCACGACGCTCGATGACGTCTTTGTCCACTACACCGGACGCGCGCTGCGCGACCAGATGGTGGATTCGCCGCTCTACCAGTCTCCCGTGGCCTGGGGTAAGTGATCGATGCGCAGCTTTTTTCAGAGCGGACGCATGATGGCCATTGTGGAGCGCGATTTGCGCAAGTTCTTCCGCTCGCCTGCGCTGATGGTGGCCGCCATGGTCTTCCCTCTGGTGCAGCTCATCGTGCTGGGCAACGCCTTTGGCGGCAAGATCAGGGACGCGAAGCTGGGAATTGTTTCTCATGACAGCGGCCCGCAGGCCATCCGTGTGATTGAAGCGCTGCGCGCGGTTGAGAGTAACGCCCGCACCTTCCAATCCATCGTTTACAGTGACGAACAAACCATGGTGGCTGCCGTGCGCCGCGGCGACCTGAATGCCGGCCTGGTGATTCCGCCGCAGTTCTCGCGCGATGTTTATGCGCACACCCGTCCGCGCATTGGCCTGGTACTGGACAATACCGACAACTTCATGACCTCAACTTTTGAAGACCAGATGGCACAACTGGTGGAGGCGCTCAACCAGCCGGACGTTCAGCCGCGCGTGGTACAGCAGATCACGCTGCAAGTGGTTGAGCTTTATCCTTACATCGAATATATGAAATACCTTCTTCCCGGGTCCATCACGCTGGCCATGTTTGTCAGCGTGATGATCGGCGGAGGAATCGTCTATATCGACGACAAGGCGCGCGGCGTGCATGAGGGCTACCTGGTTACACCCATCACAAAAATGGAACTGGTGGCGGGGTTGAACGTTGCCGGCGCGCTCAAGGCCATGGGAGCGGGTATCGTGCTCACAATTATTGGATCGTTGATCGCCGGCGTGGGGTCCACGTTTCAGCCGGTCAATTTTCTCTGGCTGCTGCTTCTGATCGCCGCCACTTCGTTCGCCTTCATT
>JBGPZS010000514.1:0-3158 GCA_041493865.1 Terriglobia bacterium | reverse complement strand
CCGTTCCCGTGGCTACGTCCGGAAAGGCCATCACCCGTTTTGAAGACAAGGACGACGGCAGCGAGTACGTCTACACGCTGTTTGTGCCGATGGACGCGGACATGGCCTTTCCGTGTTTTGATCAGCCGGACCTGAAAGCAATATTCAGGTTGACGGTCGATGCTCCCGAGGACTGGACTGTGATCTCCAACTCGCAGCTGATAGGTATCGGAGGCGCGGAGCAAACCGGCCAGTTGCGCACAGCCTTTGCCGAGACCAAGCCGATCAGCACGTATCTGTTCGCCTTCGCCGCCGGGCCGTTCAAGAAAGTCCATGACGCGCCTGGAATGCCGGGGCTTTACGTCCGCAAATCAAAACTGCAGAAGGCCGAAGCGGAGGCAGCGGCAGTCCAGCAGGTTACCGCCGACGGCATCAAATATCTTTCCGATTATTTTGCCCAGCCGTTTCCCTTCCTCAAATACGACATGGTCATGATTCCTGGTTTTGCTTATGGCGGAATGGAGCATGCCGGAGCGACTTTTCTGCGCGAAGAGTCGGTCCTGTTCCGCACCGCGCCCACGCACAGCGATCGCCTGAACCGCGACATCCTGTTGCTGCACGAGCTCACGCACCAGTGGTTCGGCGACCTGGTGACCATGCGCTGGTTTGACGATCTCTGGCTCAAAGAGGGCTTCGCGCAATACATGGCATACCACGCTCTGAACTCGCTCAAGCCGGATGAGAATGTGTGGAAGCGTTTCTATCAGGCGATCAAGCCGGCGGCGTATGGAATTGATTCAACATTGGGCACCACACCGATTTACCAGGAAATTCCCAATCTCAAAGATGCTAAGTCGGCTTATGGAGCGATTGTCTATTCCAAAGCGCCGGGAGTCATCAAGCAGCTTGCGTTTGTGCTGGGCGATGAGAAGTTTCGCGACGGCCTGCGGCTCTATTTAAGAGAACATGCCTATGCCAACGCCGAGTGGAACGATCTGATTGGGGCGTTTGAACGCGCTTCGAACATGCAGTGGCTGCAATCATGGGCCGCGCAGTGGATTCGACGTCGGGGCATGCCCCAGGTGGACGTACAGTGGTCGTGCGATGCGAGGGGCCGAAGCAGCGGCGTATCCGTGAAACAGCGTGACGTCCTAGGGGAAGGTGGGATGTGGCCCATTTCAACCCAGTTGTTGCTGCAGTACGCAAACGGCAGGCAGGACCGGTTGCGGGTCACCTCTTTCGGCGGTGACGTACACATTGATGAGCCTGCAGGCAAGCCGTGCCTGGCTTTTGTATTTGCCAATGACCAGGACTATGGCTATGGACGCTTCCTGCTGGATGCGCGCAGCCGCAAGGCCGTAATGGAGAAACTGGGGGACATTCAGGACGTATTTGAACGCACGTTGCTTTGGGGATCACTGTGGGATTCAGTACGCGAAGCCGAGATGGACCCGCGCGAGTATATCGAACTGGCGGAGCGTCTTCTGCCCACAGAAAGCGACGAAGCGCTGACGCAGAGCATCATCGGACGAACTATCACCGCTCTGCATCGCTACGTGGGCGCCGAAGTTCGCACAAAACTTGGGCCGGAAATGGAGGCCATCGCCGCTGACGAGATGCTCCATTCACCCTCGCAGGACATGCGCATCACGTGGTTTCGCGCGCTGCGTGGCGTGGCTGAAAGTCCCAAGGCCCGGGGCCAGCTTAAAGATATGCTCAGCGGCAAGCTCACCGTCCCCGGAGTGGAGCTGCGTCCGCTGGACCGCTGGAACATTGTCGCTTCTCTGGTAGCACTGAATGATGCGGAAGCAGCCGCGGTACTGGCCACCGAAGAAAAACGCGATCCCTCCGGCGACGGCAAAAAGTACGCCTACATGGCAGCGGCGGCGCGGCCGCAAGCGCAGACCAAGAAAACTTACTTTACCGAATATCTGCACAACGCGGAGCGTCCGGAAGACTGGGTGGAGCAGAGCCTGGGCAGCTTCAATTGGTGGAACCAGTCAGAACTGACACTTCCCTACCTGGGCCCGGCGCTGGATGCTCTGCCGCAGGTGAAGCGCGAGCGCAAGATCTTCTTCATGCTGGCCTGGCTGAACTCGTTCATCGGCGGACAGCAGTCCCCCGCGGCACAGAAGCAGGTCCATGAGTTTCTAAAAACGGCGGCCCTGGACAAGGACTTACGGCTCAAAATCCTCGAGGTCGTAGATGAACTCGATCGCACCGTAAGAATCCGGGGCAAATATAGATAATGGGACGGTAAACATTAAGGAAACCACCCGCTTTCCGGAATTTTGGGGTACGCAAGGCCCAAAAAACGGATGTATAATTCTGCCAGATGCCGAAGTATTCGATCGTAGTCCCTTTTCATAACGAGCAGGAGAGCGTGACCGCGCTCTATGACCGGTTGAAGGCGGTCATGGAAGCCACGGGAGACACGTTCGAGCTGGTGTTTGTCGACGACGGCAGCATTGACCGCACATACAAACTGCTGCGCGAGATCGTGACCATCGATAGCCGCGTGGTGGTGGTCAAGCTGCGGCGGAATTTCGGACAGACCTCGGCGCTGGCGGCGGGATTTGCGCACGCGCAGGGAGAATATGTGATCGCCATGGATGGCGACCTGCAGCACGATCCTGACGATATCCCAAAATTCCTGGAGATGCTGGAGCAGGGCTATGACCTGGTGAGCGGCTGGCGGAAAGAGCGCGTGGACAACTTTGTGATGCGCCGGCTGCCCTCGCGCATTGCCAACTGGGCCATGTCCAAGCTGAGCGGGGTACAGATCCACGATTTCGGCACCACATACAAGGCTTATCGCCGCGAGATCATCCAGCAGCTTCCGCTATACGGCGAGCTGCATCGCTTCATTCCCGCGCTGGCCTCATGGTACGGCGCTTCCATCTGCGAGATCCCCATCAAGAACATCGTGCGGCCCAGGGGCAATTCGCATTACGGCATCTCGCGCACCTTCCGGGTCTTCTTTGACCTGATGACCATCCGTTTCCTGCTGAAATACATGTACCGGCCGCTGCACCTGTTTGGCACCGTCGGCATGCTCTCATTGCTGGGCGGGCTGGGGATTGCTCTCTGGCTAATGGTTTCCAAGTTTCTCTGGCACGTAAGCGTGATGGGAGAGCACGGCCCCATGCTGATCTCCGCTGCGGTATTGATCGTCTTTG
>JBGPZS010000279.1:0-5529 GCA_041493865.1 Terriglobia bacterium | reverse complement strand
GGCTGCAGGCTGCGGTGGCGGTGGATCTGCTATCACCACTCCCGGAACAACCCCAACTCCCCCCGCGGGAACAACTTCCACCCAGGTCCGCTTCGGTGATGCGCCGGCCGACAGCGTTATCGCCTTTGAAGTCTCCGTGTCGACGTTGTCGCTCACGCCGGCCGCCGGCGGATCGGCGGTTTCGGTTACAGTGCCGGCCAACAACCGCATTGAGCTGACCCATGCTTCAGGCAAATTTGAACCGTTTCTGGTCGGCAACCTGCCTCAGGGCACGTTCTCTGCCGCGAACCTCACGCTGGTCAACTCCGAACTCACCTTCCTCAACGGCACAGGCACGCCGGTACACATCAATGGCCCGGCCACCGCTTCCATCATTGTTCCGCTTAGCCCAAATCTCACGATCGGCGCCAGCCCGCTCGTCCTGAACATTGACGTTAACGTCGCCGCTTCAATCACCACGGCCGCGGGCGTGGTCAACGGCATTGCCTTTGGCCCCACGTCGTTCAGCATCACCAGCAGAGCGCCCGGCGCAGCCAATAATCAACAGGATGACGACGGCGAAATCGAAGACGTTCAGGGAACAGTAACGGCCGTGAACGGTTCCAGCTTCACCATGAAGGTCGGGCAGACCGGATCATCACTCACTTTCACCACCGACGGCACCACGCAGTTTAAAGATGGCGTCACCGGCGTTGCGGGCCTGCTGAACCAGGTTGTGACCGTGGAAGGCTTCACCAAGTCTGACGGCAGCCTGTTCGCCAAAGAAGTCGAGGGTCTGGAGAACCAGAACGGCGCAGAAGCGGAAGGCCGGATCACCGCCATCAGCGGAACCACGCTGACCGTAACGGCCCAGGACGGCATCGGCAACGGGTTTGACGACACCAAGATCGGCGCCAGCTTCACCGTGAACATCGCCGGCCTCAACGCCAGCAAGTTCCGCGTAAAAGCCGGTAACGGATTTGGCGGCGGTCTTCCCAGCGCCACCTTCCCCTTTGACGCGACGACCATCCACCAGGGCCAGCGCATTGAAGTCGATACCGACGCGGCTGTGCCTCCGGCCAACGGCGCCATCATTCCGGACAGGATCAACCTGCAGCAACAGGGCGTCTCCGGCGTCGTGGCAAACAACGCAGCCAGCACATTCGACATCAACCTGGCTGCCGATTCAGCCCTGAGGACCATCTCCGGTCAGACTGTGGTCCACGTGACCAAGGTCTCCAGCACTGACAGCCGCGTGACCGTGGCCAACGGCGCGACGGTTCAGGTGCGCGGTCTGCTGTTCTGGAATGGCACCTCCTGGCAGATGATCGCCCGTCGCATCCGGTAACTAAACACATTGTTCGCTCCTAGCTGGCCGCATCTCCAACCGAGATGCGGCTTTTTTTCGTTTGGCCCGGCTCTCCTCATTGTTCAGCCGCCGGCTTTTTCTCCGCCACGGCTAACCGCGGCCGGGTTTTCCAGTCCAAGCTTTGACAAAGCGATATATGTTCCCTGAATATATTGCTTAACAACATATGCCTACACCAGTGCTTGATCGCGAACTTAAAAAAGGCAGCGCCGAACTCCTGATTCTCTCCCTGGTGGAAGACCGCCAGCGTCATGGATATGAGATCAGCAAGCTGATCGAATCGCGCTCCGAGGGGGCGCTGCGCTTTAACGTGGCCTCGCTCTACCCCATGCTGTATCGGCTGGAGAAACGCGCCTGGATCCAGGGCCGCTGGGTTGACAAAGCCGGCCAGCGCCGCCGCCGCTATTATCGCTTGACCGTGACCGGCAGGAAGGTCCTGCGCGCGCAACGTTCTCACTGGCAATCCTTTGTTGCCGCCATCAACCAGATTGCGGGGATAGAAAATGCCTGATTTCAAAGAAGAAGTCCGTTTGCGCCTGGCCCGATTGAATCTTGAGCCCACCCGCGAATCCGCCATTGTGGAAGAGATGGCCCAGCACCTGGAACAGCGGTTCGACGAGTTGCTGGCCCAGGGCGCATCGCCCGCCGGGGCTCGTGAATCGGTCCTGAAGGAGTTGCGCGAGGGCAGCCGCCTGGAAAAGGACCTTTTGCAGGTGGAAAAGCAGGTCCGCTTTGAGCCCGCTCCGCCTCCGGCGCCCAGCTTGCGTGGCGCACTGGGCCGCCTCAGCAAAGACCTTCGCTACGCTCTGCGCACGTTGCGTTTGAATCCGGCGTTTTCCATCATTGCTATCCTCTCGCTGGCGTTGGGCATTGGCGCCAACACATCCATCTTTCAATTGCTCGACGCCGTGTCCCTGCGCAGCCTGCCCGTGAAAAACCCCAATGAACTGGCGCTCATTCGCGTGCCCAACGCCAAAGGGCGCACGGGAAGTGCGCGCGGAAGCGCTCCCTTCTTCTCCAACTCAATCTGGGAACAGGTCCGCGATCAGCAGCAGGCATTCTCCGGGTTGGCCGCCTGGAATTCTGCTGGCTTCAACATGGCGGACAGGGGACGAGCGCGCGGCGCGCGTGGGCTCTATGTAAACGGCGATTTCTTTCACACTCTGGGTGTACGGCCGCTGCTGGGCCGTGTCTTCTCCTCCGCCGACGATCACCGTGGTTGCGGCCTGCCCGGCGCCGTGATCAGTTATGGCTACTGGCAAAAGGAATTTGGCGGCAAAGAGTCTGCCGTGGGCAGCAAGCTTATGGTGGAAGGCCATCCCGTGGAGGTCATCGGCGTAACTCCGCCTGGCTTTTATGGAGTTGAAGTCGGACGTTCCTACGATGTGGCTGTACCCATCTGCAGCGAGGTCCTGATTAACGGGGAGTATTCCGTCCTGGAGCGCCGCGACGGCTGGTGGCTGGCGATCATCGGCCGCCTCAAGCCTGGCTGGTCCGCCGCCAAAGCAACGGCGCAGTTGGAAGCAATTTCTCCCGCGATCTTTCAAGCCACGCTTCCCGCCATCTACCGGCCGGACCAGGCAAAGCAGTTTCTGGGATGGAAAATGGCGGCCGAACCGGCTGGCACTGGGATCTCCGGCCTGCGCAGAGCTTATGCAGACCCGCTCTGGATCTTGCTGGCGATCGCCGGAACAGTCCTGCTGATTGCCTGCGCCAACCTTGCCAACCTGATGTTTGCCCGGGCCAACGCGCGCGAGCGTGAAATCGCGGTCCGGCTCGCCCTGGGCGCTTCGCGCATGCGGCTCCTGCAGCAATTGCTGATGGAGAGCCTTCTGCTCTCCGGCATCGGAGCGGTGGCTGGAGTTTTGCTGGCGCAGGGGCTTACACGCGTCCTGGTCTCATTCCTGAGCACGCAGTTTGGCAGCGTCACCCTGGACCTAGGATTGGACTGGCGTGTGCTTGGCTTTACCGCCGCTGTGGCGGTGATGACGTGCCTGTTCTTCGGATTGATGCCGGCGATCAAGTCGACCGCGATTCCTCCCATCGTCGCCATGAAGGCTGGAAGCCGCGGCGTTACCGCCGGGCGCGAACGCTTTGGCCTGCGTCGAATACTCGTGGTGGCACAGGTGGCCATGTCGATGGTGCTGCTGGTGGGCGCGTTTCTTTTTGTCCGCAGCTTCCAGAATCTTGTGCACCTGAATGCAGGTTTTCAGCAAACAGGCATCCTCGTCACCGACCTTGACTTTACCCAGCTCAATGTCCCGGCAACCGAACGCAACAGCTTTAAGCAGAATTTGGTGGACCGGATGCAGGCCCTTCCCGGAGTAGCTGCCGCGGCTGCCGTGGAGATTGTCCCCATCAGCGGCAATGCCTGGAACGAAGACGTTCATTTCGATAATTCCGGACAAGACGTGCATGAAATTGTGAACTTCAACCGCGTCAGTCCAGGATTCTTCCGCACCATGAATACTGCCTTCATCAAAGGACGCGATTTTGCTCCGGAGAACACCCTGAACTCCCCTGCTGTAGCCATCGTCAATGAGTCGTTCGTGCGCAAGGTCCTCAAAGACGCCGGGCCTTTGGGCAAGATTTTTCGCGTGGATGAAGGCGCGGGCAAGCCTGAATCTCCCTATCAGATTATCGGCGTAGTGAAAGACACCAAGTACAACGACATGAAGGATGACTTTGGCCCCATCGCTTACCTTCCGCGGTCCCAGGACAAGAAGCCGGACACCGGCGTGTCTATAGTTGTCCGTTCAGAGTTGGCCCTGGAAGCGTTGACAGGTTCCGTGGAACACGAAGTCACGCAGATCAATCCGGCCATCGGAATCCAGTTCAGTGTCTTCAAGACCCAGATTCGTGACACCATGCAGCGCGAGCGCCTCATGGCTTCGCTCTCCGGCTTCTTTGGGTTTCTTGCTGGAATACTGGCCACCATCGGCCTGTATGGTGTGATTTCTTATATGGTAGTGCGCCGCCGCAATGAGATTGGCATCCGCATGGCGCTGGGCGCGGACCGCGGGCGCGTGCTGTCCCTGATCATGCGCGAAGCCGCTCTCCTGCTGGGCATTGGCCTGGCGATTGGGACGGCGCTTGCCCTGGTTTCCACACGAGCAGCCGCAACCTTGCTTTTCGGCCTGAAGCCGCACGATCCGGCGACGCTGGCCCTGGCCGCGGTGGCGCTGGCGGCGGTGGCGGCAACTGCAAGTTACCTGCCTGCCTTTCGTGCCGCGCGCATTCATCCTACTGAGGCGCTGCGCGAGGAGTAGTCCGCCGAACGCACAGTTGTTCCATTCCTACGGCTGCAGCGTGCTGCGCAACGTGCCTGTTACCAGCGGGGCTCGCGAGGCTGACGGGCGTGGCCGCTATAGTCGTCCCTGCCGCCGCCACCGCGTGAACCGCCGCGATCTACCTTGGGACGCGCTTCGTTTACGGTGAGCGCTCTTCCGCCGGAGTCTTTGCCGTTCAGGCCGGCGATGGCCTTTTCTGCCTCTTCATTGTTCGGCATTTCCACGAACCCAAAGCCGCGTGAACGCCCGGTGGCCCGGTCCGTCACAACGGTGGCACTGTCAACGGCTCCAAAAGGTTCAAACATCGACCGCAGCTCTCCCTCGGAAAGGCTGAAGGAAAAATTGCCTACAAAGATCTTCTTCATGGTGGTCCTTTTTTGCTTGTTTCAGAATTGGCTGTTCTCAGCAGAAATAGGCAGGCGGCAAAATAGAGGCGACGTGTCTATCAGAGTCGAGGAACGGTGAAATCATAGCAGGTAAACAAGCCATTCTCCACCGGAAACCAGAGGAGATGGGCGGACGCTGGCAGAAGCATTTAGCAAACAGCCAGCGCCCAGTCCCTTGGCTTTCTGCTGCCAGTAAAAGCGAACCTGGCCGCGAATAAACGCGGACTACGCGAATTTGAGTTTCTTATTCGCGCCTTTTCGCGTGCATTCGCGGCTAATCTTTCCCTACTGGCCGCTGACTGCTCCCTTATTTCTCCACCCCAAGTTGCGTCAGCATGAACGCGTAGTCAAACGCAACTTCCTTAAAATGCTCGTAGCGGCCCGATGCCCCGCCATGCCCAGCGGCCATGTTGGTCTTGAGCAAAAGGACGTTCTTGTCGGTCTTGAGCGTGCGCAGCTTGGCCACGTATTTTGCCGGTTCCCAGTACATCACCTGGCTGTCATT
>JBGPZS010000046.1:0-13495 GCA_041493865.1 Terriglobia bacterium | reverse complement strand
TTTTCAAAGGCGCAGCAGATTGCTCCTCAGCCCCTTTCTTCAGCCAGGCTCCTCTGTCCCTCTATGGCTTCAAAGATCGTATGCGTGGGCCGAAACTATAGCGAGCACGCCAAGGAGCTGGGCAATGAAGTGCCTTCGGAACCCTTGATTTTCCTCAAGCCGCCGACCTCGTTGATTTCGCCGGGCGAAAACATCGCTCGCCCGCGGCATCTTTCGCAGCGTGTGGATTATGAGGGCGAACTCGCCGTGGTCATCGGCGCCCGGTGCCGGGGGTTGGGGCCCAGCGATGACGTTCGGCCTTTCATCCTCGGCTATACGTGCGCTAATGACGTGACTGCGCGCGATTTGCAAAAGAAAGACGCCCAGTGGACCCGCGCCAAGGGCTTTGATACGTTTTGCCCGGTCGGTCCGATCGTTACCGATGAGATCGATCCCTGGAAGGGCGTGCGCGTGGAAACACGCGTCAATGGCGAGATAAAGCAGTCTGAGAGTACTCTGGCTTTCATCTTTTCCGTAGACATCGTAGTGCGCTTCATCTCACAAGTGATGACATTGCTGCCGGGCGATTTGATTTTGACTGGTACACCCGCCGGCATAGGTCCTCTCGTGGCGGGTGACCAGGTGAGCGTGTCTATTGAGGGCATCGGCGCACTCACCAACCCGGTGACGGATGAGGATTGAGCGTCTTCCCACGTCCAACTAGCCTGATGTTAAGTCCCAGTGCTATGAATCACTTAGCCAGTCAGATGGTCGTTTGCGCCACACAAAACTATGGTTACCTTGTGGTTTTCCGCGGCGCGGGAGATTCTGTGGAACCGACTTTGGCCGCTCACAATGATCTTTGCAGTGATCTTCTGTTTTTACAGTGTTCTAAGGACAGTGGGTTGGAGATAGGGGTTCCTTCGGATTTTCACCGGACCGAAAGTTGGATTAAACTCATCTACAGAATGTGCCGACGTCTTGTCGTTGGGGACGTTAACGTATGAACGCTGAACTTCGTCTGTATTCTCTTATCGCATTGGCCGGCACCGGTTTGGTGCTTGCAGCGGCCGCATGGTCCCGTAGCCGCCGGAAAACGCCCGATCAGCGCGAGCGTGAGCGCCGTATGCGCATCAGCGAGATGGGCCGCATTACCGACGGCACCGTCATCGACGTGAATGAAATGCAGACCAACGGTTCCGGGGAACTGCAGCTCTTGATTTACCACTATGATGTCGCCGGCGTCAGCTATGAGGCGTCACAAGACGTCAGCAGCCTGCGCCACATGGTGGATCTGCACTCGTGCCGCTCCGGATTGATGACCTCAATCAAATATGATCCCAGCAACCCTGGCAATTCCATTGTGATAGCAGAAAACTGGACGGGGCTGCGGCACTAAGGCCGAAACTCCTGCTCAAAAAAAGCTTGTACACCTGACCGGCGATATTTTCCGCTGAATATATATCGATGTATATCGATATACTTTACTTGGACGCCAGAGCTTCCACGATGCGATCAAAGTCCTCCAGTGAGCCGTATTTCAGAATGATCTTGCCCTTGCCTTTTCGGTCCCTGATTTCAACTTTTACGCCCAAGGCCTGCTCCAGACTGCGCTCGGCTTGACGCACATTAGGATCCAGCACACGAACCGGTTTCGCCTGCTTTTGTTCCCCGGCTTGAGGATTGAGCAGCCGTACAACCAACTCTTCCGTTTGCCGCACTGAGAGCTGTTTTTCAATAATCTCGCGTGCGGCCCTTTCTATGTGCTCGGGGAAGCCAGCCAGGCCCAGGAGAACTTTTCCGTGGCCAAAGCTGAGGGCATCACTCTCCATGGCGCTCTGCACCGCTTCAGGCAGCTTAAGCAGACGGATGAAGTTCGCGATGCTTGCCCGGTCCTTTCCGGTTCGCGTAGCAATCTGCTCCTGGGTCAGTCCAAACTCGCGGTTGAGACGCTCAAAGGCGCGCGCCTGTTCAACTGGGTTCAAGTCCTCACGCTGCAGGTTTTCGATGATCGTAATCTCCATTGCTTGCTCATTGGAGATCTGCCGCACAATGGCCGGTATAGTGGCTCTTCCTGCCCGCTTGGAGGCAAGCCAGCGTCGCTCACCCGCGACAAGTTGGAACCTGCCATTAGTCGCTGGGCGCAACACAACGGGCTGGACAACGCCACTCGTCCTTATTGAATCTGCCAGCTCTTCCAAAGCCGCTTCGTTGATGTGCCGTCGAGTCTGGTACGGGTTGGCGTCGATGATGTCGAGAGGAATTTCCTGCGAACCTCCAGTTGCCGGCGTGGCCGGCATGGCTATGGGAGTGGCTGCAGGTCTGGCTGGCAATAAAGAATCCAAACCTCGTCCCAGGGCTTTGCGTTTGTCATTGATCATGATTCGTTGACCCTTTTCAGTTCGTTACTGGTAGAAACAGCTTCTGTCGCACTCTGTTGAGAATTGGCTGCTGATGCTTGCAGGCTCCGCCCCATTAGCTCCTTCGCCAAGCGGATATAGCTCTCAGCGCCACGGGAACGCACGTCATAGAGTAAGGCCGGTTTGCCGTAGCTGGGCGCCTCTGCCAGCCGGATATTGCGTGGAATGATCGTGTCCAGCAACTTGTCGCCAAAATATCTTCTGAGCTCCTGCGTGACCTGCTGGGCTAGGTTTGTGCGATCGTCATACATCGTCAGGACCACGCCTTCAATCTCCAGCTTGGGGTTAAAGCTCTGCCGCAGCCGCTCAATGGTATCCAGCAGCTCGCTCACGCCTTCCAGGGCGAAGTATTCTGCCTGCATGGGGACAAGGACAGAATCAGCCGCCACAAGGGCATTGAGCGTAAGCAGATCGAGCGCCGGGGGACAATCCAGAACGATGAAATCGAAACCATCCCGCACAGAACTAAGCGCTTTGCGGAGGCGAAACTCCCGCTCCTCCACGGCAACCAACTCGATATTGGCTCCAATGAGGTTCTTGTGCGAAGGAATCAGGCTGAGGCCCTCTAGCTCCGTGGCAATCACGGCTTGGTCAGCGGTTGCCTCCGCCATCAACAAGTGGTAGGTGCTGATGCGCT
The DNA here is from genome assembly GCA_041493865.1 of Terriglobia bacterium. Lineage (GTDB taxonomy): Bacteria > Acidobacteriota > Terriglobia > Terriglobales > Acidobacteriaceae > Angelobacter. The sequence goes on along the minus strand of JBGPZS010000046.1, from coordinate 10,459 downwards.
CCGGGTCACGAGCAAAGCCCAGACCTCCGGTTGAGTTTGCCTGGGGGTCACAATCAACCAGCAAAGATTTAACTTCAGCAGCAGCAAAGGAAGCTGCCAGATTGATGGCGGTGGTTGTCTTACCGACTCCGCCTTTCTGGTTGGCAACAGCGATTACATGTCCCATGGGGTTTAGGGTTCTCGGAAGAAGCGCCTTTTCGACACTTTAGCCGAAGGCCCAAAGAATACGCAATGCCGCAAATTGGTGCACTGTTCCACGTGGAACAAACGGAGGTTCATTGAGGGGAGTGCGTGAGAGTGTTCCACGTGGAACAATTGTTTACTAATCTGATTCCCCCTACCTTACTGCTTCATTGTCGACGCTAAAGCAGCAATAAAGTGATCAATTTTCGTCAAAAAAGCCAGGATATGGCCCCTTCTCTCCCACTTTTACTTACGAGATTCTCAGTATGCAAGGCTTAGACGAAATTTGCCATATTCCGCTGTCGGCTGTTTAATAAGTTGATTATACGCATGGCAGAATCCCACTTAACCCATCGATTGATGGCTATGAGCACTACATATTGCGGATAAGAGCCATCTTCGAGCAGCTTTCACTCCACTTTTACGATTTTGGTTCCAACAAGTAGAACCCTGGAATGGCCTCCGGGAATCACAACGGGTTCGCTCCAATCCACATGGGGTGTCAATTCGCGTGCTACCACGATTTGTGAGGAGCCTACCATGAGCGCGATTTGACCTCCTGGCTCCGCTAGCCTGAGTGCCAGTGGAAGGGCTTTGTCAAATTTCTCGACAGCACGCATAGTTACTAGTTCCGCGGACTGAGCATAGTGCTCTGCTCGCTCACTAAAAATTTTTACGTTCTTTAGATCCAGCAAGTAGATCAACTCTCGCAGGAATGTTGCCTTCTTCTGATTGGACTCAATCAGAGTGATCTGAACGTCAGGCGCCAGCATGGCAAAAGGCACTCCAGGGAAGCCGGCGCCAGATCCCAGATCAATTACGCTTTTCACCAATCTCTGCGACAGTGCGTGGTTGGCAGCAAAAAACGACTCGCCAAAGTGCCGCTGGACTATCTCTTCCGGAACCCGGACAGCGGTCAGGTTCATCCGTGCATTCCACTTCAGCAATAGATCGATGTATTTCGATATAGCTGGGAGCCGCGTTTCATCGAGCGTAATGAAGGGCTGAAGCAATTGGGAAATGGCGGCCGTATCCACGCATCAATCGTAAATCACTTTTCCTTGAATCTGCGCACCGTACCGGGGCCCGCTGGCAGCGAATCAAGCAGCTCCTGCGCTGTTCGTTTGAGCACAGGGTGCCTTACTTCGGGAGCGATCTCCGCCAGAGGCTCCAGAACGAACCGGCGCAACTGCATGGCAGGATGTGGCACCGACAAATCCGGAGTATCCAACACCTCATCGCCGAAGAAAACGATGTCGATGTCAATCGTCCGCGGCCCTTTGGGTTCGATGCGCTCTCTGCCCATGGTCTGCTCCACTGCAAGCATCCGCGTCAAAAATTGCGCCGGCATCAGCTCGGTTTCCAGACCCAGAACGCAATTCAAAAACCACGGTTGTGCGCCCTCCACCTCCACCGGCTCGGTTTCATAAAGGGAAGAAACCGTCCTGACCACGCCCAATCCTTCAAGACGCTGAATGGCTTCACGAAGATTTGCTTCTCGATCGCCCATGTTGGACCCGAGCGAGAGGTAGACCATCTTTTGCATGGCAGGAAACCTTAGATCGAAAGTGCTGTCACCATTCCAGGGTAGGCCCGTTACGTTGGTTACTTGGCCGTAAGGTAGCGATTCCGATACCCTTTGCGTGTATGGCTTTGCAAGCGCTCCTCCTCAGTCGAGACCCCGAAGTACATCGTACGATACGCCGAGTTCTGGACGCGGCCAATATCGATTTGGATCTCTCCAACAACGCCGACCAGGCCCGCCACATTTTGCTTCGCCGCAAGTATGACGCCCTTTTGGTGGACTGTGATGACATGCCGAATGGACCCTTGGTTCTCCGCGAGCTGCGGCAGGGAAAATCGAATAAAAGCTGCATCGCCTTTGCCTTGGTAAACGGCAAGACGACGATCCAACAAGCATTTGAGATGGGCGCCAACTTTGTTCTCGATAAACCGGTCTCTCTGGAGCGGGCCACGCGCAGCGTGCGTGCCGCTCAGGGCCTGATCATGCGCGAACGCAGGCGCTACCATCGCCACCTGGTCAAAGCTACCGGAGCCATTCTGGTGGACCAGGGAGCGGAGCTTCCTTTGAACATCACCAACATCAGCCAGGGCGGAATTTCAATCGAGTGCTCCCGCAAACTGGATGAAGGCGGCGCCGCTCGCGTCCGGCTGCAACTGCCAGGAAGCAAGCGGGCATTGGATATAAAAGGGGAAATTGTCTGGTCCACGCCAGAAGGCCGCGCTGGTATCCGGTTTCAGGTGCTGTCGGCCGAGGCCAAGAAGGACCTGGATGCCTGGCTGGAAAAACGCGCCCTGCCGCTGGGCGGCGGCGCCATGTTCATCAACGCAACGATTTAGTGGTTTAAACTCCCCGCGAGCCGTGCGCAGGACTCGCAACGCTTTCCGCCAAATCCTGGAATTGATTTACTTCCGTTGTCTCTTCCCACAACGACCTGTCCTTTAGCAGACGTGAAACCAGTGCCGTGTGCATCGCATGCCCCGCGCGGTCCGCAACAATGCGGCCGATGATCTGTTTGCCCAGCAACGCCAGATCGCCAATCAGGTCCAGAATTTTATGGCGCACAAATTCATCCTCAAACCGCAACGGGCCGTTCTTCACTCCGTTGGCCGTCAAGACAATCACGTTGTCCTCTGATGCACCGCGGATCAAGCCCATGTTCTTCATGGCCTTCTCTTCGCTAAGGAAACCAAACGTCCGTGCGGCAGCAAGTTCTTTCCTGTAAACGTCCTGTGAGAGGTCGATCTCAAAAGACTGTTCGCCGATGGGGGCGGCAAAATTAATCTTGTAGGAGAGGGCGTAACCAGAAGCGGGATAGGCGCCAATAAACTTGTTGCCTTCGCGCACCTCGATCCCACGCATGATTCTTAAATACGTGCGTTTTTTTCGTTGCGTCCTGAGACCTGCTTGCAAAACCATGTCGACAAACGGCTTGGCGCTGCCGTCCAGAATCGGCACTTCCAGGTTGTCCAGCTCCACCACTGCATTGTCCAAACCAATGCCGATGAACGCCGAGAGCAAATGCTCTGTCGTTGAGATCAGGACGCCTTTCTTTTGCAGGCTGGTGGCATAACTCACCTTGGCCACGTTACGGCCGATCGCTTCAACCTCAAAACCGTCCAGATCAGTACGACGAAAAACAATGCCCGTTCCAGCTGGCGCGGGAGCAATTCGGAGGGTAACGGGGGCTCCACTATGCAGACCCACACCTTTGCATTCGACCGGAGTCCGAACTGTCTGTTCAAATGGCAAGTGATTCCAGGCAAACAGATTACAACGGCGAGAGCATCGACCTGTGTTGTTTTTTTACAACAGACCGTGGCGAGTAGGGAACTACTGAGCCTTTACAGGATTAATCCTGGCAACAGCGGGATCAAACAAAGAATCCGGCGGGTGAGTATTGTAGGTAATATTCAAAATGATCTGCTGTGAGATGGTTTCGCCGTTCCGCTTGATCACCGTCATTCGCGGGGTATTGATCCCCTGGATCTGTTTCCAATCGCCGTAGATCGTGACTTCCTCGTCACGATCACGGTAGCGCGGGTCGCGCGTTGAAAAGCGTTTTTCCAAAGGCAAATGCGTGGTCGGATCCACCAGCAACATTACCGACTCGTTTTTTGAATTAATAATCGTGATCTTTTCCGCCAGGTGGCCCTCGGAAAGACCTGGCCCTTCATCCAGCAGCAAAATGCCGGGCTCGTTCAGCCATTCGCGGAGCACGTTCTCAAGAGAGTAGTGCCGGCGCACAACGGCCAGCCGCATCTTGTCATCTTTTTCCAGCAAGATTGGCTGAATGCCTTTGTAGGTAATTTCATACACTCGGTCGCCAACGAACAGTTGGACGATGTCGCGCTGTTTTGTAAGCTCAGTGCGGTCTTTGTCCGGCCATTTCCAGTACCTGTAATACAAGCCCGATCCCACGAGTGATTCGTTGTGAAAACTGCCCGAGCGGCCTTCAGCATAGTAGTCCTGCGCAGTCAGGTATGCCTGTCCGCCCAGCGCCTGGATCATCTGATCGATTACCCCGCGCGCCTTCTGCTGGTTGCTTTGCGCCTCTCCCACTGGCTTGGAAGAAGGGTTTTGCTGGCCATGCAGGCTGGCCAGACAGAGGCAAACAAGTGCGAGAATTCTCATGAGATCAATGGTTCCTTAGATGCAGGAGGGGACCAACCCGCTGCTTGCGCTATCAACCTGCCAGCACCGCGCCGCCGTTTACGTTCAGAATCTCGCCCGTAATAAACCCGGCATGCGGCGTACACAAGAACAAGACTGAAGCGGCAATCTCTTCTGGCTTTCCCGCCCGGCCCAGCGGAATGGTATTGTATACGCGCTTGCTGATCTCAGCATCGTGCAGCGCGGGCGCGGCCATATCTGTTTCGACCCATCCCGGCGCGACACAATTCACGTAAATGCCATCTCGAGCCAACTCCGTGGAAAGGCCCTTCACCATGCTGATAATCGCCCCCTTACTGGCGGCATAGTCACAGTGGAACGCCTCTCCCCGCTGTCCCGCGGTGGAACTGATCAATACTATATGGCCACCAGCCCGCTGTCTCTTCATCTGCGCCACGCCATGCTTCACCAGCCCAAAAAGGCCGTCAAGGTTCACGGCCACGGTGGAGCGCCATTGCTCATCAGACAGCTGGTCGATGGGAGCGTCATGCAGCGGCCACACGCCGTGGTTTCCCACGATAACATCGACTTTGCCGAAATGCTGGACGGCAGCATCAATCAAAGGCTTGGCCGCGGCGCTTGAGGAGAGGTCGGCATGCATTGCAATACATTGTTTAGTACCGCCGCACTCCCAGGATAGGTCCTCTGCTTCCTTGCTTGCCTTTTGATAGTTGAAAACCACGCGCGCACCGGCACGGGCAAACATTCTTACAATCGCGGCGCCGATACCCCGCGAACCTCCGGTGACCACCGCTACCCGGTCTTCCAGCGACAAAACAAGGCCTTTTTCCGCCATGGAAGGTACGATACGGAACAATATGTCTCGTGCGCAAGCATCAACCAATGCCGGCTCACGAGCGCTGATTAATCCACTGCCGAGCAGCTTGTATGAACCCTCGGAACAAATTGCCTGAAACCGGGTCCTGCTCGAAGGTACGCTCCGGGTGCCACTGCACAGCCAGAACATAGTGCTCCGGCTCGGTTCCCTCAATTGCCTCTATCACGCCATCTTCCGGACAGCAAGCCACTGCGCGCAACCCATCGCCCACAACCTCAGCCGACTGATGATGGCTTGAGTTTACCGGGACAACCGTCTCCACCTGTCCGCGAAGAATCTCTCTTGCCAGCAGGGAATCCGCGGCAACAACCACCTTGTGGGCGATTTCTATCTTGCGTCCAGCAGCGTGGTTCACCTTGGAATCAATGTGCTGCACCAGCGTGCCGGTGCGCCACACGTTCAATGACTGCAGGCCATAACAAATGCCAAAAACCGGTTTGCTCAGGTTGTAGGCATCCTGAAGCAGAAGTTCGTCGGCAGCATCTCTCGGTTGGTCCGCTGGAGCGGTCTCCGAACGTTTCTCCGCGTTGTACTTCTGGGGATCAACGTCTGCCTTGCTGCCCGGCAACAGCACCGCAGCGCACAACGTGATCGCCCTGGCAATCTCTTCCGGCGCACTCTTCAGGGAAATAACCACAGGCTCTCCCCCGGCTGCCTCCACCGCCCGAACGTATGGTGGCAAAGCACGATTGCTATACTCCAGATCGTACGAGCAGGGTTCCGGTATCGCGATCCTCGGTTTCAGGATATTGGACTTCACGACTTCAGTTTCGCGCTTTTTTTCTAGATTTGTCACGATCCTAGCCTTGAGAAACGCCTTTTAGTTCCACTATTACTTGACTGGTTCGTTCTTCACAATATGCGCTCCACGCAGGTCAGGCACCAAACTGCGCGAATAGTAGAGTCGTGCGATCATTTCTCGCGCCCTCCCTGTGACCTTGTCAATGTCGCGGGTGGACATGCCGGCCGTGCGAATCGGCTCCCCCACAAGTAAATACACTGGACCTGGCTTGATGTGCCAGGTGTTCATCTTCAGCATCTCGTAAGTGCCGACCAGGGCAACAGGGACCACGTCTACCTGCGCCTTGATAGCAGCAAAAAACGCGCCCCCCATGAAGCTCTGTAACTGCCCATCCGGCGAACGGCCACCTTCGGGAAAAATCACCAGCGATTTGTTGTTCTTCAGCGCAGCCACAGCCAGGGTCAAGCTACGTACGGACTCCCTGGGACTTCCCAGCACAACTGGAATCTGGCCCGAGCGGCGCAGGTGCCAGCCCATAAAGGGATAGCGAAAGAGTTCCTTCTTGGCCAGGATCCTGAATTGAAATGGAAGGTGCAGATACAACACCGGAATGTCCAGCGCCGAGAGGTGGTTCACTACGTAAACCTGGGCTTTCGACGTATCAATCCTGTCCAGCCCCTCCACTTGGACCTTGGCTCCGATTGTCCTCAGGATCACCCCCGACCACAGACGCGCAAAGCTGTGTTGGACCTTGCCGGAGCGATCGAACAGCGAGCAGACAAGAGAAAGGCAGCCCAGAACGATCGTGTAAAGCCATATCAACGGGTCCCAGACGAAATAGGAACGCAGGCGAGAAAGTATGTGGCGCACCCCACCTGTCACTTCTTGCGGTTTGATCTCAGTAGTCGTATCTGGCACGGGTCAAACACTCTGCCGAACTGAGCTGTGGAGGAGCACGCCCAGGGCTTCGCCCACAATATAAATGGAGCCAGTGATTACGATCACGCCTTTGCTTCCCGCCAGCGCATGCGCGCACGCAAGGGCCGATCTCACCGATTCCTTTTGCAGAACCTCTGTTTGACTATGCGCTCCCAACTCTGCAATCTTCTCGGGTGAAGCCGCGCGCGGGTTGTCCGCCCGGGTGGCAATCACGCGTTCAGCCAGGGGAAAAAGAATATCGGCAATCTCGCCGATGGCCTTGTCACGCATGGCCCCAAAAATGAAGGTGAGCGGACGATCTTCGTAGAAAGAGGAAAGCGCTGAGCGTAATGCCCACGCGCCGGCGGGATTGTGCGCCACATCGAGCACAACTTCGGGAAATCCGTCCTCCGCCGGTAGTACCTGAAACCTTGCCGGCCACCGGGTCATGCGTATGCCCCGCTCCACATCGAGCGGCGAGATGTGAAACCCGCATTTACTAAGTTCCTCCGCCGTGGTGATGGCCAGTGCCAGGTTGCGTAACTGGTGGCGGCCTGGGAGCGGAAACTCAACCCTGATTTCTTCGCCCATCACGGCCAGAGAAAAAATGCGGCTGGCACCAGGCGTGGGGGAAGGCGGATTGCAATCAGTGCCACTCGGAGTCATAGGGGGCATATGCTTCACCGCGCTCACAGCGTGGGCATTGCGCTCCAGGATCTCCTTCCCCAACGTGTCATTCACCAGGGGATGCTGAGGCAGCAAAACGACCGTTCCCTTCGAGCGCAGGATGCCAGTCTTCTCGCGGGCAATCTCCGGCAGTGTATTGCCGAGAAATTTCTGATGGTCAAAATCGATGTCAGTAATCACGGAGATGCATGGATCAACGATGTTGGTGGCATCGAGTCGGCCGCCCATGCCCACCTCCAGCACGGCCAGCTCGACACCCGCGCTGGCAAAGTACTCGAAGGCCATGGCCGTGAGCATTTCAAAGAAACTGGGATGCCAGGGCAGCTCACCGCGCTCGACCAGATCACGGGCCACGGCCTCAATGCGCTCATAGATGATGGCGAACTCGGCGTCACTGATTGGCTCCTGATTGATCTGTATACGCTCATTGACCTGCAACAGGTGAGGTGAAGTGTAGAGGCCCGTGCGATAACCTGCCGCGTGCGTAATACTGGCCAGCGTGGCCGCGGTTGATCCCTTGCCGTTTGTGCCGGCGATCAGTACGCTTTGCAGCCTGCGTTGAGGATTGCCCAGCGCTTCAGCCAGCCGCCGCATGTGCGCCAGGTCAAACTTGCGGCTGGATGTAAGCTCAAGGCCCAGGGCCAGCAAGTCTTGTACGGCAGATTCGTAGGTAGCGGGCACAGCTCAGGCCGCCTTTGGCGTCATGAAATCAAGAGCGCGCGTAATGTATGTCTTCATGTCCTTGCGATGGACCACCGCATCCAGCATTCCGTGCTGCAGAAGAAACTCGCTGGTCTGAAAACCTTCCGGCAGCTTCTGGCGGATGGTCTGCTCAATCACGCGCGGACCCGCGAATCCAATCAACGCTCCCGGTTCGGCAATGTTCAGGTCGCCCAGCATGGCATACGACGCGGTAACACCACCTGTGGTCGGGTCAGTAAGGATGGAAATATAGGGGACGCGGGCCGAATCCAGACGCGCCAGCGCCGCGGAAATCTTGGCCATCTGCATCAGGCTGACCACGCCTTCCATCATGCGCGCTCCGCCGGAAGCCGACACCACGATGATCGGCTTGCGGTTTTTACATGCTCGTTCAATGGCGCGTGTAATGGCTTCACCCACCACAGCGCCCATGCTGCCGCCAATAAAGGAATACTCCATCGCGCTTACGATGACGGGGCGGCCGTTCATATTGCCGGTGGCGTTGATGATGGCGTCTTTCAAGCCGGTAGACGATTTGCTCTTTTCCAGCCGTGCTTTGTATGGCCGCGTATCAGAGAAATTCAGCGGATCAGTTGACTCCAGGCTCTCGTCCTGCGTCTCAATGCTGTCTTCATCCAGCAACAACATCAGCCGCTGGGCGGAGTCGATGCGGAAATGATGGTCACACTTGGTGCAGACGTTCAGGTTGTCTTCCAGTTCCTTTTTCCAGATAATCTGGCGGCACCCTTCGCACTTGACCCACAGGCCTTCCGTGCGCACACGCTTCTCTTCGTTCGCCTGGATCTCGCTGGATTCCCGTTTAAACCACGCCAAAGTTATTACTCACCTTTCATTGCAGAGCTTAAGCCGCGCCCCACACGACTTTCTCAATCTCTTGCAAATGACTCGACCTCAAGTATTAGATGCCGCACTGCGCCAGGCTTTATCGGAGTCTGACTTACTGGCTTCGCTTTCCGTTACCGCATCCACCAGCTCAACGATTGTCGGATGCAAGCCCTTTCCCGTCAAGATTACATGCACCCCTGGCCCCTATTGACGATGATGACACCCTAAGGCGTCCCCATTCCTAGTGGCCGGTATGGTACGGATGCCCTCTTAATATTGTAAATGCCCTGTAGACCTGCTCCAGAAGCACCACCCGGGCCAGTTCGTGCGCCAGGGTCATCTTGCCGAAGGAGAGGATCAGGTCGGCTGCGCCTCGGGCCTTGTCGCTAAACCCATCGGCCGGCCCTACGGCGAAAAACAGGTTCTGTGTCCCGCGGTCCTGCTGGTCGCGGAGCAGGTCGGCAAACTCTTCTGAGGTGAACTGGCGCCCGCGGGCGTCGAGCAGGACCAGTACCGGTGCGGTCCGACCGGCAGTCGCGGCGGCCAGCTCAAGCAACGCGGCTTCGCTGTTCATCTCATGCGATTCGGCTCCGACGTAGCGTGAGATGCGCTTCAGGTATTCATCAGTAAGCGCACGAATGGCCGCTTCTTTCGTCTTGCCGATCCAGGCGATCTGCAGTTTCACCAAAGGATTGTAAATCGCCCCATCCTAAAGGCGAAATCTCGAGCTGTCCTCCGCATTTCTGCGAACAGATGACGGTTACCTTTGTAATCTAGCGCTTTGATGTAAATCAGATGTAAAAACTGGTAAGAAAGTGCAGTAAATGGGGAGTAAATCAACACTCTTCTGAACGCAGCAAGGCTAAGGGAGGACGTTTCAAAATGAAGCATCTTTTTGCTGTCTTGGCAGTGAATCCAGCCACCAGGGGTATCTGGTCGTTAGCAAGCATTGGACATACTGGCAGAAAGCCGCTGACTCGAACTGGCGGCTACCTGTCGGTGAACCCATGGGACCAAAATAAGGTCGCGGCAGGGACGATGACAACTTGAGGAGCTATCCAATTCAGCAAACGAATGGAAGTTCCTCGACGTAAGTCATCTCTGGCGTTGGCCGGTTCAACTGATTTCGTTGAGAAAACAAATAGTCAACGGAAATGAAACGAGCGGAATTACACAGTCCAGTTCATTGGCTGCCACACCGCTCGTGCCAGCAGAAAGAAGGCCAGTGATGATACGCAGGGGGAAGCAGAGCAGTACGGCAAATCAGCAAAAATGTCCTAGAACGCCAAGCCGCACACCGGATCAGCGTTTGATCCCAAACCGTGAGGTGGGAGAAGAATGGCCGGAA
>JBGPZS010000202.1:0-7168 GCA_041493865.1 Terriglobia bacterium | reverse complement strand
CGCCGATATCGAACGCGGCAAAATACCAACCGTCATTATTGGACGCGAGTTGGAATCAGACGCGACCAGTTCCGTGATCGTGGATGACGAAGCCGGAGCCTACTCGGCACTTTCACATTTGTACGGTCTTGGCCATCGCAAGATCGCCTTTGTTCGCGGCCCCAAAGCTCTTTCCAGCAGCAAGGCACGCTGGCGCGGCGTTCAGAGATTTGCCAAGGATACCGGCCTTGAACTGGATGCCAGGCTGATCGCGGATCTGCCGGACCAACTCAATCCCAACGTGGGTGTTGATGATGGTTTCCGTATGACGGAAGAATTGCTCAAGCGCAAGCGCCCGTTCACGGCGCTTATGGCTTATGACGACATGACGGCGTTTGGCGCCCTGCGCGCTCTGGCCAAGGCCGGCATCAAAGTGCCGGGCAACTGCTCGGTTGTGGGGTTCGATGACATTAACCCGTCGCAGCTCTTCGTCCCCGCCTTGAGTACAGTGCGCCAACCCATGGAGGCCATGGGGGCGGCCGCGGTTGTTATTGTGAATGACGCAATCACTGCAGCGGCGGAGAACCGTTCTTCCGGTGCCATTCATCGCAAACTCGCGGCGGAATTAGTGGTCCGTGAATCTACCCGCGCTGTCCCTGGCAAATCCAGTTAACTGTCTACTGCGCCCCCGCTCCGGCTGGCGGCCTCTGTAACCCGAACCCGCGTTTTGCGATACCGGGCAGCGTTACCGGCAGATGACCAGGAGCTGCTGTTTCGCCAAAAAGCACTTTCACCGCACCGATCTCAGAACTGGTTGCATTGGAAAATGTACAGATATAGGTTTCAACTTTGGAAAAACTTTGCGCCACATACGGGTTCCCCATGGCCACGAGTGCGGTCTTTGTTCCAGCAACATCCAGAATATTTCGCAGCAACTCGCCGGTTGCTTCTTCCAAACCAACGCTATTTATCATCTGGCCATTGACCATCACCTGCTTGGCCGGCGTGGGCACAACATATGCCGCCACCACTACTTTGCCCGCATCTTTCACAGCCTGCAGAATCTGGCCGCTTACTGCGCCTGCAAACGCCTTGTCGACGTAAAAAATGGTTGCATCCGCACGCCGTGCTCTCAGCGCCTTCTCAAACGCCCGACCCCAATCACCATGAATGGTGTCCGTGATAATGACGGCCACTACTTGAACACTCGGCTTTACCTCGGCATGGAAGGTCTCACTCTCCGTAGCTGGCGGAATCAGCTTGGCTAGGGGCAAGACTCGCCCATTATCGCTGACCAGTGTGATAGCTTCTTCAGCGGTTGTCCGCGCAAAGTCCATGTCTTCCGTTTTGTTCAACACGTGAGGCACCTGATTCAGATCTACGAGCCGGGCCCGATGTAAACCGACCGTGGCCTTCATGACCAGGATCTTGCGCACGGAATCATTGATCCGTGATTCGGATATTTCTCCTCGCTTGACCGCCGCGACAATTCCCTGAAACGCGCCATCAAGGTCGGTGGGCCACAGGATTACGTCATCACCGGCCTTGACAGCGTCAACGGCAGCGCGGGCCGTAGGACTGACAGGACCGGGAGGATAAATGCTGGTGAGACCACGCATTTCCAGGGCATCCGTCACTATCACGCCGGTAAAACCCATTTTCCTCCTCAAAACATCGGTTACCACCCGCGGCGATATCGTTGCAACTTTGTTGATGTCGTTATCCAGAGCCGGCACGGACAAATGAGCCACCATGACAGCCGCCACGCCAGCCGAGATGGCCTGCTGAAATGGCGGCAATTCAATCGACTTCAGGTGATTCAAGTCCCCTTCTACCTTTGCCACACCCAGGTGAGAGTCTGTGCCGGTGTCACCATGACCCGGAAAATGTTTCACCGTTGTGAGCATTCCATGCTCCGACGCGCCTTTGATGTAGGCGGAAACAAGCTTGCCCACCATTGCCGGATCTTCTCCGAAAGAGCGGGTATTGATGATGGGATTGTCAGGGTTGCTATTCACATCTGCCACAGGAAAGAAGTTCCAGTGGATTCCGACTGCCCGCGCTTCTTCAGCGACGATTGCTCCATACCGCTCCGCGCGGTCAGGGTCGCCTACCGCCCCGAAGGCCATGGCATCTGGAAAAGCGGGCGTGCCACTCACGCGTGAATCAAGGCCGTGTTCGAAATCCGCCGCGATCAGCAGTGGCAACCTGGAATCCCGCTGTAACTGGTTTGCCATCACCGCCACTTCGAGTGGCCCATTCTTGAGCAGGATCGGCCCATCCGTGTGGACTGTGAGGACTACTGAGCCCAAGTGATACTTCTGCATCTGCTCACGAAATTGCTGATAGCCGGCAGAATCGAAATTCTGAAAGTCCGTGAAGTAGCGGACATTCAGCATCTGTCCAACCTTCTCTTCAAGTGAAAGCGATTTCAGTGTGCGCTCCACCCACCGCCGGCCATCCCCGGAAAAATGCAGCGGCTCGGGTCTCGAAAAGCGATCTGCTGCACGAATGGAAACTGATATCGAGCACATGCAGATGACTACAGTAAGGAGTTTTCTCATAAGAAGGGTTCAAGATACCAGAGGTCACAAGTTTTCGCTTGCGTTAACAAACAAGCGGAGGCGATTGAGTGTGGACTATCGCCTCCGCTGTTTTCAAGTAGAGCTCGAGTTTTATCGCTGCGTTCTCCTCTACCTGAAAGCTTCAAACGTCTTGGAGAACTGGAAATTGGTCTGCGTGATGCCACTACACGTTGGCGAAGCGAAGCCTTGGTTCGGGCATCCTCCGTTGTCGCGTGCCACAGACCAGATCGCAAGACGCGTGACGTAGGTATTTGTCGATGTGAAATTCAGGAGCGTATTCGCATCGGTTAACTGGAATATTTCTGTGTTAGTGTCATTGATCCCGATCATGGTCGTCACGCCGATGTTCGAGCTCAAGCCGGCCGCAGTTACCTGGTTGCGCGTGTTTTGCGCAGCCTGGGTCGCGTCGAGACCCATCTGGCCGTTGTTATCAACCGCGGACCCATAATCCATGGCCATCACGTTGATGATGTCTGGAGTGAAGCCGTCGGCCTTAGCGGTAGTCAGAACATTGACCCCGCTTGCAATCAACCCTGTCGGCAAGACAGGCAGGGTGTATGAAACCACAAGGCCGGCATTCGCGGCTTTCAGGCCCTTCAACGCCTGGTCGCGCAATGTCAGCGCTGCCTGATTGCTCACAGCACCGCCTTCAATATCAAAATCCAGCATCTTCACGTGATATTGATTGATGACCTGTTGATAGGCCGATTGGAGCTGTGATGCACTCGTGCAACTGGAGCTTATGTCACTTCCGTTGGCTCCGCCGAACGAGACAATCATCTGCACACCCGCAGCCTGCAGAGTGGAAACATGCGATTGAATCGTGGTTCCATTGGGCAGGGTGTCGGTTGGCAGTGCGCCGCCTACTCCGCCCCACCCCATGGAACAGCCGTTGCCGGTGGCCACGATGAATGCGAGCGTAAACGCCTGCAACCCGGATTGCTGCTGAATGGTTTCAATCTGCTCATCCGCTGTCAGACTCATATCAATATAAGGAGCAAAGATACGGGCTCCCGGTGGAAGCGGAGTTGGCGTTGGGGTGGGCTTGGGAGTCGGAGTCGGCGTGGGAGGAACACAGGAGCCATTCGACGTCCATGGTTGGCCGCTACCGGCTCCGCCATTATTAGTTGCCGGGCTTTGGTTTTGCGTCCAGAAGTTTGCCGTGTAGTTGATACCGTTCAGGCTTGCTTTGTTGCCCGCGGTATAAATCTGGCTCGCCACCCATACAGGTGAACAGCCGCCGGTCCCAGGTGGCGGAGTGGGTGTTGGAGTGGCCGTAGGAGCCGGTGTGGGTGTCGGCGTTGGCGTTCCGCTTACGCGTTGCCACAATGCAGGCACGTTGGGAGGTTCCCATCCTACCTGTGATGTGTGTGCCTGAATGCATTTGTATTCGACGCTTTGGAACATTACGAGCGCGCCGATGGCATATGCCGTGTTCGGAGCCCAATTAGGCACAGTTTGCGCCGTCGCCGGCGTGGAAAGCAGAAAGCATAAGAGTGCCGCGACCAGGGCCGTACAAATCAAGGAATTCCTCTTCATTGCAATTGACCTCCTTCGGGGTCGTGGACCAGCAGCTCGCTTGGAGAAAGCCTGGCCCGAATTGACGCGCCCTCGATACTCATCGAGTGAGAGGGGCAGGTTGATGACTTCCACGGGAAGGAAGTTGGACCGATCACCACATGACAAAATTGGTTTTGCCAATCGGCCCGAGCAAAACGATAAGACACATAACGAACCGATTCAATATCAAAATTGAAACGATTTAGTAAATATCTTAAAAATGTTCTGCTATTCCCATTTTGAAATTTTGAGCTCAAACAAAAATCCGCGACCCAAGGATTCCGAGCGCACAAAACATGAATTAATAGAGACGTGGCAAGTATACTTTTGACGAAATGCGGCTCCTTATTCTATGAAGACGGTTATCACAGCAGCGCAGCTCCTGACTCCTACTGAGACCATCGAACAACCGATAATGATTGTCGAAGACGAGAGAATTGCCGCTTTAGGTTCCCGTGAGCAGCTAACCATCCCCAGCGGCGCGCGCCATCATGACTTCCCCGGCAAGATTCTCGCTCCTGGCTTCATTGACATACATATCCACGGCGGTTCCGGACACGATGTGATGGAGTTGAACCCTTCAGCACTCGCCACAATCGAACGCGGCATGTTTAAGCACGGCGTGACCAGCTATTTGCCTACAACCGTGACTGCGCCGCTGGCAGACACCCTGCGATCTTTGGAACATCTGGGCAAAGCAATTCGGCGGAGCGATAGTGCACCCGGACGGCCGCGGCCGCTTGGCGTACATCTTGAGGGGCCTTTCATCAGCCATGCCAGGCGCGGCGTTCACCCCCCGTCGAACCTTCTTCTCCCTTCGCCACATCTGCTTCGTCAGCTTTACGACGCTTCAGGAGGAACGATCAGCATGCTCACGATCGCTCCTGAACTCGACGGCGCCGTTCCGACGATTGCTGAAGGCATCAGGCTCAATATTCACGCTAGCCTTGGCCACTCGAATGCAACTTTTGCTGAAGCCGATGCGGGCATCGATGCCGGGGCAAGACATGCCACTCACACTTTCAATGCCATGCGTCCATTGGACCACCGGGATCCTGGCATTCTCGGTGCAGTCTTGAGTGACGATCGCGTTACTGCGGATTTGATCGCTGACGGCCTGCACGTGGCTCCAGAAGTTATCAAGCTGTTCCTCCGGGCGAAGGGTATTGATCGAAGCGTGCTGATCACCGATGCGATCAGCGCCACCGGAATGCCCGACGGCACATACAAACTTGGGGGGTTTGAAGTGGAGGTGAAGGGCGGCCGTTGTGACCTGGACGGTAAACTTGCGGGTAGCGTTCTCACTCTGGACCGCGCGGTCCGCAACGTGATGCGTTTTGTTCCGCTTGCTCTTGCGGACGCGATCCGATTGGTCACCTCAAACCCTGCCCGCTTACTAGGCATCGACGGTCAGCGCGGAACACTCGCGACGTACCGGGTTGCGGATGTTGTCGTACTCGCGCCCTCTGGCGAAGTAGTGGCCACTATGGCGGCCGGCCGGTTTGCATGACCAGCTTCTTGCGATAAAACGTTTTACTAGGAGAATCAAGTGCGCAGCACCTTCATGAACCTGCTCATCATCTCTTCATTGACGATAACATCGCTCTGTGCTGAAGGTCCGCCGCAGACAGCAAAGAAGGCGCGCCGGCATACTTTCCGTGTGATTGGATATTTTAACGAAGGCGGTGCCAAGTCGGGCGCCTATGGCATAAAGGAAATAGAGACCAGCGGCGCTGCGCAACTTCTCACTCACATTGACTATGCCTTCGGGAAGGTTGCAAATAATCGCTGTGAGATTCCCAATCCCGAAGTCTCTCTGTACCAAAGTTATGACGCCGCCAGCAGCGTTGACGGAACGGATGACCCTGCGGGTGATAAGCAACTGCGCGGGACCTTTCATCAACTTCAGGAGTTAAAGCGCCTGCATCCAAAACTCAAGTTAATGATCTCCCTCGGAGGCTGGGGGCAGTCCGGAGGATTCTCAAGTGCGGCGCAATCAGAAAATCTGCATGATTTTGTAGCATCCTGCATCGATCTCTTTATCAAAGGCCAATTTGCCGATGGCATTATCGCGCCAGGGATCTTTGACGGCATTGATATCGACTGGGAATACCCTGTCACTGGCGGCGTTGAGTCTGGCCAGCCGGTGGATAAGTCAAACTTCACCGCTATGGCTGCCGAATTCCGTCGACAGTTGAACATAGTCCGACCTGGGCTCTTGCTGACTGCAGCGCTACCTGCCGAGGACGAGTACTACACCAACTTCGAACTGAAGAAGGTCGCACGTTACATGGATTTTCTATCCATCATGGCCTATGACTTGCACTGGAACTCAGAGCCGATCACAGCATTTCACAGCGCACTCTTCCGCGATTCCAGGGACTCTACTGATCCCAAACTGCGCAACCGCTACGGTGATTTTGCGGTGAAGGGTTTTCTACACGCTCAGGTACCGGCATCAAAAATTGTTTTCGGTGTTCCGTTTTACGGGAAAGGATGGGCTGGTGTAGACGTTGCCAACCACGGTCTTTATCAGAAAGCCCAAGGACAGGCGAGTTCACCTGGCAGTTACCGCGATCTCAAACAACTGCCTGAAACCGCAGACCGCCATTTTTACCCAACCGCTGTGAGTTGTACCATATGGAATGACCAAATTTTCTGGAGCTATGATTGCCCGCAAGCGTTGCGCACGAAAATGAGATATATCCATGCACATCACCTCGGCGGAGTCATGTTCTGGGAACTCAGCCACGATACGGCCACAAGTGAGTTGCTACGCATTCTAGCCATAGGAAAATAAAGACGTGTTGGAAGACGACCACGGCAATGCTATGTGGCTGAGATTCCATCGTCGGATTACGTCGCCAGTGAGAGTGTGTTTGCCGCTACCACAAATTCTTCCCTCCGCACGCATCCAAAGAGGCTCGCTGCTCCGGGGCTGGGCAAACGATGCGATGCAGAATGCCAGAAAGGGGATAATGCTCAAGACTGTCCTAGCCATACTCGTTTACCCGTTCCTCGTTGCTGGCGGTGCAAGTTGCGTG
>JBGPZS010000589.1:0-2367 GCA_041493865.1 Terriglobia bacterium | reverse complement strand
GAGCCGCTGCCCGGTTTTGAAGAACTCAAGCCCATGGTCTTTGCCGGACTTTACACGGTTGATGCCCATGAGCATACGGCGCTGCGGGAAGCGCTGGAAAAATTGCGGCTCAACGACTCTTCATTCTTTTTCGAACCGGAGAGTTCCGCCGCGCTGGGCTTCGGCTTCCGCTGCGGCTTTCTCGGACTGCTGCACATGGAGATCATCCAGGAGCGGCTGGAGCGCGAATTCGGTCTGGAACTCATCACCACCGCGCCCGGCGTGCGCTACCAGATCACCAAGACTGACGGCGAGAAAATAGAGGTTGATAATCCTTCACGCTGGCCCAACCAGAGCGAGATCGCCAAGATCGAGGAGCCGGTGATTTTGGCCACGATCCTGACCAACGAAGAATATGTCGGCGGCATTCTCAAACTGGTGGAAGAGAAGCGCGGCAAGCAAAAGGGATTTGAGTACGTAAGCGCCAGCCGCGTGATGCTTACGTATGAATTGCCCCTGAACGAGATCGTGCTGGATTTTTACGACAAGCTGAAGACCATCTCGCGCGGCTACGCGTCACTGGACTATCACCTGGCCGGGCACTGGGAGTCGCCCATGGTGAAGCTTGACATCCTGGTCGCGGGCGATCCCGTGGACGCGCTTTCCATCATCGTGCACCGCGACTTCGCTTATGATCGCGGACGCGCGCTTGTATCAAAGATGCGCGAGCTGATCCCAAGGCAGATGTTTGAGGTCGCCATCCAGGCCTCCATTGGCGCCAAGATCATTGCCCGGGAGACCGTTGTGGCCATCCGCAAGAACGTGCTGGCCAAGTGTTACGGTGGTGACATTTCGCGCAAACGCAAGCTTCTGGAGAAACAAAAAGAAGGCAAGAAGCGTATGAAGCGCATCGGCAAAGTGGACATCCCCCAGGAAGCCTTCCTGGCTGTCCTTAAAGTTGGAGAAAACTAATGATGCCCGGCGAATGAGGAAACGTTGCGGTTGCCAAATGTGCAAATCCCTTGCCTTCTGTTCCGGTCCTTACTCATTTCTTGTGCAATGGCGTTTGCCCAGGGACAAAGCCTTGTAACTCATTGAAATCAAGTCTGTTACAATATGCAGCAGTACTTGGGCAGATCGGTTAAGTCATTGAAACCCCGTTGCGCCGCTTCGTCGGCTGCCGGCAAATTTGCACAGAGTTTTCCACAGAAAAACTTGCCCAAATAAGCCCAAAATTGCTAATGAGCGTCTTTCCTGAAGTTCACGGTGATGAAAGTCTCTACTTCCACGGCTTCCCCATTCAAAATGTACGGGCGATAACGCCACTGGCTTACCGCATCTTCAGCGGCGCGCGCCAGCAAGGGATGCCCGCTGGTCACGTTGAGGCTGATGATCCTGCCATCGCGCGCGATGATAGCGTGCAACTTGACCTGGCCCTGAACGCCGGTCAAAACAGCAATGTGCGGGTAAACCGGCTCCACACGGTTCAGCAACTGCGCTTCTGTCAATACTGAGATAACCCGTTTAATCCCAGGTTTGACGACGGGGCCATGATCGTTCACCAGATTGGGCGGCAAATGATTGTTTGTGGCATACGGATTGTAAGGCCCTTCTTCTCCTCCACCCGGCGGGTTCGGCGGCTCGTTTGTTGGGACGCACGTTAGACAGATTCTACCTCTGGTGTTCTCCAGGGGCACGATGGTTGGGTTCGGCCGCGATGTCGCCTGGCCGGACGCCTCAGTGGTCTCGCCAGGCGGGTGAGCCACCGTCTCAACCGTTACCCGCTGCAGCGGTGTATAGACGGGTACGCGCGCTGAAACCGGTATGACGCCCGTGGAGAGCAGAGGCACAATCACCACAATTCCGGCGATGAGCGCTTCTACGGTGAAAGCGGTCGCCATGGGCCAGCGTTTGCGCTTGCGCGATGCGGGTGAAGATTCAAGCAGCGTATCTCCGAACATTCTTCTCACCTCCAATGAAGAGATTTGACACCGGAGAGTGGAGGCGATGTTCCGCGATACCGAAAAATAAAAAGGCCGCCGGTGAGGGCGGCCCGTAGGTTTCTCAGGAACAATTACGGTTTCTTCGGTGTCGGAGCGGGAGCGGCGGGGCGCGCTGGAGTAGCGGCCGGCCGTGAGCCAGTTCCAGTTGCGCCGGCCGCGGGCTTGGAAGCGGGGGCCGCGCCGGACGCGTTCTCAGCGTTATAAGCTTCCACCAGTTCCTTGGTGATCACTGTGCCCTGCGTCGCATAGAGCACGGGCGAAGTCTGGGGATTAGAAACATCCAATACCACGGCAAAACCGTTGGCAGTGGAGTACTTCTCCAGAACAGCAATCATTTTCGCGCCGATGCGATTGATTACATCCTGTTCGGCTTGCTGGAATTCGG
>JBGPZS010000526.1:0-3026 GCA_041493865.1 Terriglobia bacterium | reverse complement strand
AGTTAGATCATTCCTCGTAGGCCCATTCCTGCCATCCATATTTCGTCCCAACTATTCCTTACCCTGCGTTTACAGAACTTAACCGAGTAGGAGAGTGCTTCCGGCGCTGCGAGTGTTTGCACTCAGTAACAGAAGTCAATTGAACGTTAATGCCAGGAACAGAAGAGAAGGTTTTAACGGGAGGGTATATGAAGCACATGAGAGCAATGCTGTTAGGCGCGGCGTTAGTCACGGGCGCCACCACTTTGGCGGCAGCGCAGGCCGTGGTCCCGGTGCAGTGGGGCTGGAACCAGCGCGACAACGATGACAGGCAGGCGTTCAAGGAAGGGTTCAAGCAGGGGCAGTGGGACGCACGCCACAACCGCCGCTTTAATCCTGACAACAACCGCTGGCGTGAGCGTGACGACCGCCAGGCTTATCGTTCAGGCTACGAACGCGGATTCCGTGAGGCCGGCAGCTTTCGGGGAGATGACCGCGATCGCAACCGGGACTGGGATCGTGACAGGGACCGCGACCGTGGCGGCTACGGCGGAGGCGGTTACGGCGGCTACGGCTTGAACTCTGCGCGCCAGAACGGCTATCAGGACGGAATCAATGACGGAGCCACGGACCGGCGCACGGGCCACAGTTTTCGCCCCACGCACGGCGACAACTACAAACACGCCAGTCACGGGTATATCCCGACATACGGCAACAAGGACTACTACAAACAAGCGTATCGTGAGGCTTACCAGAACGCATATCAACAGGGCTATAACAGTGGTGTTTATCAGCGCCGGTAATGGACGGCGAACACAATGAGCCATGCGGCAACGCATGGCTTTTTGTTGGGCAAGGTACAAGAGACGTGGCGATGCCACGTCTCTACTTGCAGCTCATTCCTACCACACCTGTTTTCTTACCATACTTGGCATCGGTCCGCCGGCGGCCGCACTTGCCGCCTCACATCTGGCTGGAAAGCTTTTCCAGAGAGATCGATCCTTTTTCAGTGCGCAGCCGCAGCCGCGTTCCGCCCTGGTTGATGGCGCCGCGAAAGCGCCCGGCAAAGCTGCCAGTCGTCGAGGTCAAAGCAAAATCACTGCGGAAGCTGGAGCGCCGGCCGCCTTCGTAATCCACGTCGAGCCCGGCATTCTGCGGCACGCGCAGCACGATGGAGCCTTTGTCGCTCTCCAGCGTCGCGGTTTCACCCAGGGCCTTCGCGTTGATCTCAGCGTCGGCTTTATAGGACTTAACTTCCAGAGGGCCGCGCAAGGTAACATTCCGCAGCTTTACGGTTTCTTTGTAGGTATCGATGCGGATAGCGCCGGTGGTGGAGTCAATCACGATGGGAGACTTATAGCTCTTGATCCGGACATCGCCCTCGACAGCGGCAATCCTGATATCGGGCTTATAACTCTCCAGCGTGACATTGATCTGGCGAGGCACGCGGATCTCCAGTTCCACGGCGGCCGTATAGTCGTGGCCTACCCAGCACAAGGTGCAGCTCCACTGAGGATATTTCACCTCAACAGCAACGCGGTTGTTGTCGTTGTGAAAATTCACTTCAACATTTTCCATCCACCATTTGCGGTCGGAATCGCTGCCCTCAAATCGCTTAGTCACGTCAACCACCACCTGATTGCCGTCAGAACCGGTAACGTGAATCGTCCCTTTGTAATTGTCAACGTGCAGGGTGCCTGCGGGGGTGATGGCAAAGCTGCGCTGGAAGCGTTCCGCGCGCGGCTCAGAACCAGAAGCCTGGCTGCGCAGACGGGGCGAAGCCAAAGCAATCAGGCCAACCGCGAAGATGGCCCATCCGACAATGCGCTGAGTCCGTGAGTTCATATCGGCTCCTTGGTGCAAGGGAAGTTGAGCAAGGGAAGTTGCGCAAGCAGGGCTCCCCCTCTTGCCTATACGAGATGGCGAGCTCCCTGGTTCCCTTAGACGGAGGCAGAAAGCAAACGTCATCGCCCGGGAATGGGATGAACTGGCAGATTTAGGCCCTGGAAGGTTGAAAGTCCGGGACGCCGGCCATGGCGCCCCGGTGCGAACCTACATCGATTTCAGCAGCGTCAGCCAGCGCTCCCAACTCTCCGTGCGGGCTTTCCTGTTGGCGACGGCCATATCGTGCGCCTTCTTGATATCAGGATCATCGCCTGTATCTTTGATCCTTGCATCAGCGGCGGGGTCTTCTCCGGCGCGCATGAAACCGTGGCCTGCGCCCGCGTAGGTCACCGGATCATATTTCTTGCCCGCGGCCTTCATTGCCTCCTGCGTGGCGGGAATGGTGGCGCCGATGCGGGCATCTTCGCCGGCATAGAAGCCGAACACGGGAGCGGTGATCGCGGTAATGTTGTCCGGGCCGGTCCCATAGAACACAAAGGCCGCGCTCAGGTCTTTGCGATTGGTGGCGAACCGGAATGACTGTCCGCCGCCCCAGCAGAAACCGCTGACCGCGATCTTGCCATTGGCCGCCGGGATCTTCTTGGCGTAGTCGGCCACGGCGTTCAGGTCCGCGGTTACCTGGTCAGGGTCGAGTTTTGAAACAGCTTCGCGCGCGGCGCCGCCCTGGAAAGCATCGCTGCGGCCGCCACCCGGCCCAATGCCGGAAAGAAGATCGGGGGCAATGGCGATGTACCCGCTGGCCGCGAGCTGGTCAGCCACGGTCTGCACCCAGTCCGTCATGCCGAAAATCTCATGGATTACGATCACCACCGGCGCTTTCTGTTTGGTCTCCGGATATACGACAAAGGCGTGCACGGTGCGGTTATCGTGCTTGATCTGCACCCATTCCCCGTGGCGGGGCGATTTTTCCAGTTTCTGTTTGGCCCAATCCTGGGCAAAGCCCGTGGAAAGGCAGAGCAACAACGCAATCGTGATAGCGAAGGTTCGTTTCATGCGGAAAAGTTTAATCTTTTAGCGGGATGGGGACAACTTTTGCGGACAGAAGGCCTGGGGGAGTCGCGAGCGAGAACAAAGATGTCTTCGAGAGAACTCCCTGATGCGGCATTGTTGAGGACATATTCTCGGGGTTCCTCGACTCCCCT
>JBGPZS010000077.1:0-11443 GCA_041493865.1 Terriglobia bacterium | reverse complement strand
AGCGCGCCTTTGCGATGGCCGAAAAGTTCGCTTTCAATCCAGTCTTCCGGAATGGCCGCGCAGTTCACTTCCACGAACAGGTTGTCTTTCCTCAGGCTGTGCGCGTGGATGGCGTGCGCCACCAGCTCTTTGCCCGTGCCCGATTCGCCGTAAATCAGCACGCGCCCGTTCGTAGGCGCCATCACGGCGATCTCATGGCGCAAGGCCTTCATGGGAATGCTCTCGCCCACGATCACGCTCTTGGCCTGAAACTGCTTTTTGAATTCCGCATTCTCCAGGCGGAGCCGGTGCGCTTCCAGCGCGTTCTTCAGCACGATGAGCGTCTTATCCAGCGAGAGGGGTTTTTCCAGGAAGTCGAACGCGCCCAGCTTGGTGGCGCGGACCGCGGTCTCAATGGTCCCGTGGCCGGAGATGATGACTACCTCCGGAGGATCTTCCAGTTGTCGTATGCGCTCCAGCGTCTCCAGGCCGTCCATGCCGGGCAGCCATATATCCAGCAGCACCACTTCGCAGGAGCGCTTCTTCAACTGCTCCATGCAGGCCTCGCCGCTCTCCGCCAGCAGGACCTTGTAGTCTTCATCTTCCAGGACGCCGCGCAGAGAATCCCGTATATCGCGTTCATCGTCTACTACCAGGATGCTATGCACTCTGCGGCTCCGTTGCGGCTACTTCACCCGCCAGCGGCAGCTCCACCAGGAACTTTGCGCCCACCGGTTTGTTTTCTTCCACGCGAATGGAGCCGTGATGGTCTTCAATGATGCGCCGAACAATCGCCAGCCCCAGCCCGGTGCCGCGCTTCTTGGTGGAGAAATACGGCAGGAAGAGTTTTTCTTTCACTTCGCGATTGATGCCATGGCCGGTATCGGCAATCATGATCTCCAGCCCGTCACGGCCTTCGAGCAGCGACGTGGTAATGTGGATCTCCCGCACCCGCGAGTCCTGCATGGCTTCAGCAGCGTTATCGATCAGGTTGGCCAGCGCGCGCTTGATCGCTTCCGGGTCGGCCATGGCCAGAGGCAGGTCAGCGTCCAGTTGCTTCTCCACTTGGATGCCGTCCAGCCTTCCGTTGAACATGGCCAGCGTGCCTTCCACGATTTCATTGATGTCGGCCGGCCGTGGCTGGGCCGCGGGAAACCGCGCCAGCGACGAAAACTCGTCCACCAGCGAGCGCACCGTCTGGACTGCTTCCGTGATTGTTTCCGTGCAGCCATGGATCACCGCCAGAGATGCCTGGTCCGGCGCCAGCCCGCGCTCCAGGTGCCGCCGTATGCGCTCCGCCGAGAGCGCGATGGGCGTAAGCGGGTTCTTGATCTCATGGGCCACGCGCCGCGCTACCTCGCGCCACGCCGCTTCGCGCTGCGCTTTCAGCAAGTCGCTGAAGTCTTCGAACACGATTACATATCCCAGCCGCTGCCTTCCGTGCTGCACTGATGAGACGGTCACGCTCACGTTGAGCTTGTCTGTCTCCACCGGGATTTCAAATTGCGCCGCCGTCAATGACATGCGGTCAGCGCGGCGCAGCAAATGCTCCAGGTCGGACGCCGTTTCCTCGCTGAAGACTTCCCGCAGCGTTGAGCCGATCATCGGTGCGCCGCCGTTGGGCCAGAACATCCGTCCAAAGGCCACATTGCTGTGGGTCACCCGCCTTTCCGGGTCCAGCGAAAGCACGCCGGTGGGAATGTTCTCCAGGATGGTCTCGATGTGCCGGCGGCGCTGCTCCAGTTCGGTATTGGATTCCGTCAGCGCGCGTGCGGACTCGTCAATCTTCGTGCGGCTTGATTCCAGCTCCGCCGCCATGTCGTTGAACGATGAAACCAGTTCGCCCAGCTCATCGGCTGCGGAAACCTCAACGCGGTATCCCAGGTGCCCGATGGAAATTTCCCGGGTGGCCTCGGCCAGCGCCTCCACCGGACGCGTCACCAGTTTGGCCACGAACAGCGAGGACCATGTCGCCACAAAAAGCACCAGTACGGTCAGCAGCGTCAGCAACAGCATATACAGGCCGCGAATGCGTTTGGCTTCATGGCCCAGCGTCTCGTAGTCGTGCTGGTCCTGGTTAATCTGCTCCAGGGCCGGAGAAAAATCCTTGGGTAAGGGCAGGCCGATCAGGACCGCTCCCGAATTTCCCGCCGGGGCCATGGCCACCAGGTAGTCCGTGTTCTGGTAGGTCCATTTTTGTGGGGCGTTCTGCAGGCTTTTGAGCTCAGGCAGGGTCTGGCGCAACAGCGGCCACGGCCGCGGCAAACTCCAGCTGGCCACTGCGTCGCCTTCGCGGATGGCTACCGCAAAACCGCTTTGCAGCGTGTGCTGATGGCGGCGAAATTCGTGCAGCACGCCGGTGTAGTTTGCCGTTTCAAAAGCGTGCTGGATCTCGGGAGACTCCGCGATATCCATCGCCGTGTGCCGGGCGGTGTCGCCCTGTGAGGTTGAGAGAAGCGAGGCCACGCGCCCGGAACCCTGATGCAGCGCGTTGACCGGGCTGGAAAACCACTTATCGATGGAGCGGTTCATCAGCCCGTAAGCAAACATAAACATCACCAGCGCCGGCGCGAAGGAGAGCACCAGTGCGCCAATCACCATGCGGGTGCGGAAACGGGAACCGAGTACGCCCAGCCGCCGTTCGGCATAAAGTTTGAGCAGGTTGCGAAACAGGACAAAGGTGAGCACCACCAGCAACAGGAAAACCAGCGCGGAAAGCGCGACCAGGCCCAGGGTTTGCCCGGCGGAATCAGGCCGCAGTTGCTTCAGGTTGAACGCCTGCTGGGAAAAGACCACGCCGAAGAGCAAAACAATGCCCAGGGCGAGCGGGATCAGCAGGGCGCGCCGCTGCGTCAGGGGAAGCGAACGATTGCTCTTATCCGGTTTCTGTTCGGACATGAGTACTGCTCGCGCGTCTTTTTGAGGTCCGCGGAGTCCTGCGACACATTATAAGCTGGCCGGGGCCGCCCTTATTCAACGGTATCGATCTGGGCGCGCTGTAGCCGGTCAGAGAAATCCACATAGATGGATTTCCACTGGGTGTAAAAGTCGATTGCGCCCAGCCCGCCTTCGCGGTGCCCATTGCCGGTGGACTTGGTCCCCCCAAAGGGCAAATGGACTTCCGCTCCGATAGTAGGCGCATTTACATAGGTGATCCCGGCGTAAATGTCGCGCATGGCGCGAAACGCCTTGTTCACGTCGCGCGTGTAAACCGAAGAAGACAGCCCGTAGGCAACGCCGTTGGCGATCTCAATGGCCTTGTCAAACGAGTCAACCGGAATCAGGCTGAGCACCGGCCCAAAGATTTCTTCCTGGGCAATACGCATCTTCTCATTGACGTCAGTGAAAACGGTAGGCTCAAAGAACCATCCATACGCGTGGTCGGTCGTGTTCAGCGCCTTGCCGCCGGCTTCCAGTTTTGCGCCTTCGGTCTTGCCAATCTGGACGTACTTTTCCGTGGTGGCGACTTGCTGCTCATTGATCTGCGGGCCCATCTCCACGCTTTCGTCCTGGCCGTTGCCGACTTTGAGCCGCTGGGCGCGATAAATCAGCCGGTCCGCAAACTGCCGGTAAACGCCTTTCTGCACGATCACCCGGCTGGCAGCGGTGCAACGCTGTCCGGTAGTGCCGAAAGCGCCCCACAGGACGCCATCGAGCGCGAGATCCAGGTTGGCATCGTCCAGAATAATGATGGCGTTCTTTCCGCCCATCTCCAGCGAGCATGGCTTGAAGCTCTGCGCAGCGGTTACACCCACGATGCGGCCGACCTCGCTCGATCCCGTGAAAGAAATGGCCTGGACATTGGGGTGCTCCGCTATTGGCGCGCCTGCCTCCGGGCCAAACCCTGTAACCACGTTGACCACGCCCTTGGGCAGACCGGCATCGGTCAGTGCCTTGAGCAGGTTCAGCGTGGAGAGCGGCGTGTCTTCGGCGGGCTTGATCACGCAGGTGTTGCCGCAGACCAGCGCCGGCAGAAGCTTCCAGGAGGGGATCGCCATGGGAAAGTTCCAGGGAGCAATCATGCCGCACACGCCGATGGGCATGCGCACAGCCATGGCAAACTTGTTGGGCAATTCCGAAGGGACCGTGGCGCCGAATTGCCGCCGGCCCTCTCCTGCCATGTAGTAGGCGGTATCCACGGCTTCCTGCACGTCGCCGCGCGTTTCTTTCAGCACCTTGCCCATTTCGCGCGTCATCAGGCGCGCGTACTCTTCCTTGCGCTCCAGCAGAATTTCGCCCGCGCGGTAGATGATCTCGGCGCGCCGAGGCGCGGGAACCAGCCGCCAGCGTTCAAACGCATGGCGCGCGGCGGAGACTGCATCGTCCACGTCGCGTTTGTCGGAGCGCTGAAATATGCCGATCACGTCGCGCGTATCCGCGGGGTTCAGGTTTTCGTAGGTTTGGCCGCTACGGGATTCAACCCATTCGCCGCCGATGAAATTCTTGAAAGCTTTTGCCGCCATTAAGCAGAGGCTGCCTTTCCCAGGGAATCAAAACTCTCTATCGTACCAAGATTTTCGCCTCGGCGTGACCGGGACGCCGGTGTGCGACTCAGGCTGGGTATTTGAGCGAAAGCCATGATAACAGGAGGGTTCACGGGATTGCGCGACCCGTGACAGGGCTGCCTGGACAAGAAAAGATTTTTCCCTAGCGTTGATACCACCCATTTTATTAAATTACTCTAATTTCGAGCGTAGAATATTGTTATGTTCTAAAATTTCTTCTAATCATTACTTATATTTGCAGATACTTTAAAAGTGCTAGCTAGATCCGTAACCCGTGCCCCTAAAGATTTCCTACCGCGGCCAACATAGAGGGAGGCAGATTCCGATGTCCATACTCCTCGCCGATGATGACCTTCACTTGGCAACCTTTTTGTCGAAGTCGCTGGAATCAGCGGGCTATTCCGTCCACACCGCTTTAAACGAGGATAGCGTCATTTCCGAGTTACAGCGGCAGAACTACAAGCTGATCATCCTGGACTTGAACTTCGGCCAGACGGACGGGTTGAAGCTGCTGGAGAAGCTGCGTTCGGAAGGCCTGGAAACCCCGGTGATGGTGTTGAGCGCGCGGAACCGCGTCTCTGACCGTGTGCAATCACTGAATCTTGGCGCTGACGATTACATCACCAAGCCGTTTTCATTCCAGGAACTGGCAGCCCGCGCCAACGCTTTGCTCCGCCGCAAGGCCGATCCTTTCCTCAGCGTGCTGCGGGTGGAAAACCTTGAACTGGACCCGGCCTCGCGCAAAGTCCACCGTGGCAAACGTGAAATCAAGCTCAGTCCGAAAGAATTTGATCTGCTATTTCTGTTGATGCGCCATGCGGGAGAGACCGTCACCCGACAGGACCTGTTGCGTGAATCCTGGGGTTCGCAGCCGGAAACAGACAGCAACCTGGTCGACGTCTACGTGAACTACCTGCGCAAAAAGGTCGACTTTCCCGATGAAGGCAAGTTGATCTGCACGGTCCGCGGGGCCGGATACAGGGTCGGCAGGCCAGCGCCATCGCAAGGCGGAGCTCATACCGCCAAGATGCACCCGGACGCTGTGCATCCGGAGCTCAGCCACGACTATCCGTCAAGCGCTCTCACCGGCATGACCGATGCCGTCAGCGCGCAGCAAACGCCATTACGGGCGTTGATTCACTCGGTGGCGCACGATCTGGCCCAGCCACTGACCAGCGTGCGGTGCTTTCTGGAAGTCCTGGGCATGCACGAAAGCACGTCCGTTCCGCCCGCGGATCTTAAAACCATTGAGCAACAAGCGGACCGAGCCATCTCGCTGGCCAAGGGCATCTCGGCCCTGGTGCGTGAGGTTCCCGTGCCCGCTGGGCCCTGGATTTCACTCGATGCGTTGTTCAATGACCTCTTCGATGACTTTATCGTATTGCTTCATTCGGGGCTGCTGACGCTGGAGCGCCAGTGGAACCCCTCCATTCAGGTGACCAGCAGCCCGGTACTGCGTCAACTTCTCGTTCTGTTCCTCAGCAAACTGATTGGACGAAACACCCGGCCGCTCATCCTCACGATCTCCGCGCAGACCAAGGACGGCCGTTGTCTCCTTGACCTGAAGTGGAAGGCGGCGGATGGTTCCCAGGAAGCCCTACAGGACGCGAACATACTCGCCAAGGAACTCCCACACATACAGGAACTGGTGTATTCCATTGGCGGCGAACTGTCACTTCCAGAAGAACGTTCAGAGATTCTGCTGAAGCTGCCGGCCGCACCGCAGACTGCCAGACTGGACCTGGTTCACTGAGATTGGTTCACTGAGATTGGTTCACTGAGATTGGTTTTCACTGAACCGGGTTCTCATTCTCCCATCACGGCAACCACCACTCGCTTGGATCGCTGGCCGTCAAACTCAGCGTAAAACACGCGCTGCCACGTCCCCAGCAGCAACTTGCCATTCGTCACCGGCAGGATGACCTGGTGGTGTACCAGCAGTGCTTTCAGATGTGAGTCGCCATTGTCCTCGCCCGTCTGGTGATGCAGGTATTCTTCCTTGAACGGAGCAAGCTGTTCCAGCCATTTATCGATGTCCTGGATCAACCCTCGCTCGTCGTCATTCACATAAACGCCGGCCGTGATGTGCATGGCCGATACCAGGGCCATGCCGTTGCTCACGCCGCTGGCCTGGACAATCTTCTCCACCTGCGGCGTGATGTGCACGTATTCGCGGTGCTTCTTGGTGTTGAAAGTGAGATATTCGGTATGGAATTTCATGATTGGCCCGTCCCAAAGCCTTTTCGTCAGAAGTCTATATGAGGAGAGAGATTGCGGGAGCCGTCCTGGTTGCTTCTGTCGTCGCTATGCCGCCTCGTCCCCGGCCACCCGCCTTGTAAATTTGCGCCCAAAATTGGTACCATGGTACATTGGTACATCATGAGCCAGGAAAAATTTGTTGTGGTTGAGCGTGCACAGACCGGTGTTCGGTTGGAGAAGCGGCTCCTCAAGGTCCTAAAAGCCGTGGCCGAATTGAAAGACATGTCTCTCGGCGACCTGCTGGAGGGGATTGTTCTGCATGTGTTTGAAGGTAAGACGCCGTTCTCCCGCGAAACCTTAAAAGAGATCGACCAGTTCAGAAAAATTTATGGATTAACGTTGACGGCCGCGAACAGCCATCAACTGAAGGAGCGCAAATGAGGCTGGCATCTATCTTCGTTTTTGCCGCTGTTTGTCTTGCCGGCATAGCTGGCCGGCGCCTCGCCCTGGCCGCACCTCAGGAAGAGCCCCTTCACCTGCGGGACGCATTTGAACTCACGGTGCACGCGCCTCTTCAGCCCGCGACGGCCTTGTTTGGCGCCCATGGTGAACGCGGCTGGGCAGGAAAGGAATGGGATCCAAAATTTCTCTACCCCCAGCCTGAGGAAGACAAGCCGGGCGCGGTCTTCACTTCCGGCCACGCGCCATGGGTTATGACCGCATTCGATCCCGGTAAGGGGCGCGTCCAGTATGTGATCTTCCGAGACGATCTGCTGATCACGCTGCTGGATATCCATCTGGCCGCGGTCGATTCCACCACTACCAGAGTCAACGTTGCTTATGAGTGGACTGCACTGAAGCCAGCGGCGAATGACCATATCCGGCACATGGCAGAAGCACATCGTACGATGGGAAAGCACTGGGAAATGGCGATTAACGGTTATTTGCAGGCGCAGGCGGGCAGCAGCAAGTAAGAATCTGTATTTGCCCTACTGCTGGCTGATCTGCATTGTCTGGTCAATGCTTATGGTCTTCGGCATTCCTGAGTTCTCGGGGCCGGAGTAGGTGGCCACAATGCGGAAAGAGGAATCGCTGATTTCGGCGGAATAGTTGTAGGGTCCGCGGTTGTTACGCTCCATCACAAGCTCGCCCTGCGAACGCAACGCTTCGATGGCGACATAGCTGCCCTGCATTGCGGCATGGCTGCGCTCCGCCTGGGCAATGGACAGCAGATCATTCCTCACGCCGATCAAATCCACGGTCGCCGTCGGACTCCTGGTACCGGACGTCATCACGCTCTGCGTCTGGCGCATGTAAATGTAGGCCCCGGCAGCCACAACCGCGATCAAAGTCAGAAATCCAAAGGCGCGTCCCATCCTGTATTCCCCCAAACGGCCTCATGATAACCTTTGCTGCTTTGCCCCGGCTCTGAGAAAATCAACGTTTGCCTGACGAAAGTCCAATTCGGATAGCGGTCGTTGGTGTGGGCTCGTTTGGCCGTAACCACGCCCGCGTCTACCACGAACTGCAGAAGCAGGGCGCTGGCGTGGAACTGGTGGCCGTGGTGGATAGCGACCTGGCGCAGGCGCAGGCCGTGGCCAGCCAATTTGGCTGCTCGGCGCTGGCCACCGTGGAAGACATTTTTGGACGCGTGGAAGCAGCGTCCGTGGCTGTGCCCACGCTGCATCACCGTAGCGTGGCCGCCGCGTTGATGGCCGCCGGCATTGATGTGCTCATCGAAAAACCGCTGGCCTCAACTCTGGACGAAGCCGATGAACTTATCAGTCTGGCCAATGCCAATCAGCGCGTGGTGCAAGTCGGCCACCTGGAGAGATTCAACCCCGCAGTGAGGGCCGCGCTCCCGCTGATTACCAAGCCTATGTTTTTTGAGGTGCATCGCCTCAGCGTTTTCAGCCCGCGCAGCCTGGATGTGGACGTGGTGCTTGATCTGATGATCCACGACATTGATGTGGTGCTGTCCTTCGTAAAGTCTCCACTGAAGGAAATACGGGCTGTCGGTCTTCCGGTGGTCACGGAGAAAGTGGACATTGCCAACGTGCGTATGGAGTTTGAGTCCGGCTGCGTCGCCAACTTGACCGCCAGCCGCATCTCGACGGAGCGCGTGCGCAAGCTGCGCTTTTTTCAGCCCAAGGAATATGTCTCCATCGATTATGGCCGCCAGGATGTGTTTCAAATCCGCGTTACCCAGGAAGAAAAATTTTCCCTCCACAGCCTGATGGCGTTTGCTGACACTCCTTCCAGCCTTCCGATTCCAGGTGTGACTCTGAATAAACCGAAGGTCGAAGCGGAGGAACCTCTGCGGGCGGAGCTGAAATCGTTTCTGTCTGCGGTGCGCCACCGTAGCAAGCCGGTGGTTGCGCTGGAGGACGGCCGGCGCGCTCTGGCGGCCGCGTTAAGCATTCTTTCTGCCATTGAGGACCACACGCGGCGCGTCCGCCTGCACTCGCTGTAAAGTTCTTGTAAACATATTGTTAAGGCCCGGATGCTGTTCCCTTGGTAATGGGTTGTTTCCACTAGAATTTGTTCTTTTTTCGTCGCTGATGCGCGCAAGTGCAGCACGCAACCGCCGTTCTAATGAGAGAATAGTAACTAAGAATGCAACAGCGCCTGCAGAAGGCTGGTGGTGGTTTATTCCGGTAATGGAAGAGCAAGGGCGTCGCGCAGAGGACCAGCATCGAGCGGTTCAAGCGCCGTTGAAGATTACGGCCGCGGAACTGCGTTTGCGTCTGTTGGCGCCCGATGTTGAAGAAGAAGATGTTTTCACAACATATCGCCGGCGTGAGGCAGCCTGGATCTCTCTGGTTTCGCACGGCATTGCGATTGCTCTGTTGCTCCTGCTCCCGAGATGGACCGGCAAGGGACCCGTGGTCGTCCCCATCAATGAGAAACAGCAAAGTACTTTTCTGTCGTTGCCGGACGACCAGCTCAAAGTCAAACCGCCAAAAACTGATGTGATTTCTGACAAGGACCGCATCGCGCAGACCCGGACGCCGACGGTCAACAGAGAAGCTCTGCGCAAGCTGCTCGACGCACGCAAGCCGGGTCCACCCCAGGCGTCGTCGCCTCCGCCGGGCCAGCAAGCAATGCAGGAGAACCCGACGACCATGCAGGGCGCCGCTCCCGTTCCGGAGATGCGCCAGCCTCCGCCTGCTACATCTCAATTGGAAACGCCCGTCCCCGCCGCTCCGAAGAAGTCTCCATTCGCCCTTTCCTCTCCGGGCGCTTCCATGAACCAGGCCATTCAGTCCGTGGCCAACGGACACTCCGGTACAGCAGTGGAATTTGGCGGTGGTGAGTATGGCAGCGCCGCGCGCCCCAAGGTTGACAATCGGGGCGGATTGGAAATCCTGAGTGACACCATGGGTGTGGACTTTGGCCCGTATATGAAGCGCTTGAAATATACCGTACAAAACCACTGGGACCCGCTGATTCCTGAGTCTGCCATGCCGCCGGTCATGAAAAAAGGCGTGGTGGTGATTGAGTTTGCCATCACCAAAGACGGCAAAGTCATGGGGATGAAACTGATCTCCAGCTCCGGCGACGTGGCCCTGGATCGCGCTGCCTGGGCCGCCATTACCGATGCAATTCCCCTGCCCAATCTGCCTACCGTGTTTGCCGGCGACTATCTCCAGATCCGGGCGCGTTTCTACTACAACCCTGATAAGAATGATCTGGAATAAAGATCTGAAACTAACTAAAGATAAGTACGATCTGGAATAAACAGTGCCGCCGTTATCGGCCGCGGTGCATCATCTTCATGAGGGTACGTTGTGCGAACGGCATATAAATGAGTGCCGCGCATGCGCCCAGGGCAAAACCCAGGCCGATCCGGTCAGCGATCAGAAGGGGTGAGAGGGCCCAGATCATGTCGAGCACAAACAGTGCGGGTGTAAGAATACGGTACTTGTCTCCAAGCAGGTGATAATCCATCGCCGTGGCGGAGATCAGGTACAAACGCACTGCCAGACCCACGAGTGACGTAGCCAGATAGACCACAAAGGCCGTCGTTCCCGCGACCCGCCAGGACCTCAAAGAGGCTTGATAGGTGTTCTCCCAGCGAAAGAGCGCGGAGAGATAAAAGATCAGGTACATGATCTGTATGAGCGTAAATAGCAGGCGCGCGGTGTTCCGGCTGGCTCGGGGAAGCCCCGAATCTGCCTCCGGCTGAGCTGCAGGTTGTCCGGTAAGCGCCGGCGCGCCGGGTTGGGAGACTTCAGCCATGGCCGGGAGCTTCGCAGCCGGAGCCGCGGGTTGATCAAAGACGACTTCTGCGTTCCCCAGGAAACGGTAGCCGCGTTTGGCAATGGTCTCAACGTATTTCGGATTGCTGGCGGAATCGCCCAATACGTCACGCAACTTGACCATGGCGGTGTTCAGTCCGTGATCAAAATCAACAAAGGTATCTTGCGGCCACAAGCGTAGCCGCAGCTCCTCGCGTGTGACCACCTCCTTGGGACGTTCCAGCAATGCCACCAGCACTTGGAAGGGCTGCAATTGCAGCTTCAGCCGTGTGCCGCCCCGGCGCAGTTCCGCAGCGCGGAGGTCGGCTTCAAAATCATCGAATTTATATTTGGAAACCGTTCCCATGAGACTGGCAAGCTGCCGGACTGGACTACGCGCTAGAGTTTAGCATTTTCAAGTTTCAACTCTAAGCTACAAAGTGCACGCCTTTTCGCCTGTCTGGCTACAATGTCATCCATGGATGCTCAACGACAGAGAGCGCTGGGCCTGGCCTTGCT
>JBGPZS010000188.1:0-7439 GCA_041493865.1 Terriglobia bacterium | reverse complement strand
TTCGGCCACCATTTCGCCGCCATCGCCGGCCCCGGCCCGCTGGTCGGACCCGTGCTCGCCGCGCAATTCGGCTATCTGCCCGGCACGCTCTGGATCATCATGGGCGCGGTCTTTGGCGGCTGCGTGCAGGACTTTGTGATCCTTCTCTTCTCCGTGCGCCGCGACGGCAAATCCATGGGCCAGATGGCGCGCGACGAAATCGGCAAGACCGCCGGCACCGTGGCCTTCATCTCCGTTATCAGCATCCTGGTGATTCTGCTGGCAGTGGTGGCGCTGATTATTGTGAACGCGCTCAAAGACAGCCCCTGGGGAGCTTTTACCATTGGCGCGACCATCCCCATTGCGCTGCTCATGGGTGTCTATCTGCGTTACCTGCGTCCGGGCCGCGTGCTGGAAGCTTCTATGCTCGGCTTTCTGCTGGTGGTGCTGGCGATCTTCGGCGGCCAGTGGATCTCGCAATCCACGCACGCCGGCGCTTTCACGCTGGCGGGCACCACGCTGGCGATTCTTATCATTGTTTATGGCTTTGCCGCCTCGGCGCTTCCCGTATGGCTGCTGCTGGCGCCGCGCGACTATCTCAGCACCTTCGTCAAACTCGGCACCATCGCCATACTCGCGCTCGGGATTGTGCTGGTTCGTCCCACGCTGCAAATGCCTGCGCTCACGCGCTTCATTGACGGCAGCGGCCCCGTGTTTGCCGGCAATCTTTTTCCCTTCGCGTTCATCACCATCGCCTGCGGCGCCATCAGCGGCTTTCATTCTTTGATCTCCAGCGGCACCACGCCCAAGATGATTGCCCGCGAGCCGCAAACGCGTATGGTCGGCTACGGCGCCATGATGGCGGAATCGTTTGTGGGCATCATGGCGATGATTGCCGCCTGCACGCTCCAGCCGGGAACCTACCTGGCGGTGAACAGCGGCGCGGGAATGGTGGGCGGCAACCCTGCGGCGGCCGTCGCGACCATTAGCAACTGGGGCTTCCCCGTCACCGCCGACCAGATGACCACGCTGGCGCACAATGTGGGCGAGAAGACGCTCTTCTTCCGCACCGGCGGCGCACCGGCCTTCGCGCTGGGCATGGCCAAGATTTTTTCTGACAGCCTGGGCGGCACTGCCGTGATGGCGCTCTGGTATCACTTTGCCATCATGTTCGAGGCGCTTTTTATATTGACGGTGCTCGATGCGGGCACGCGCGTCGGGCGCTTCATGCTGCAGGACGCGCTCGGCCACATATGGAAGCCGCTGGGCCGCACCAGTTGGTATCCCAGCATCGTGGCTACCAGCGCGCTGATGGTGGCCGCCTGGGGATATTTTCTCTGGCAGGGCATCCGCGATCCCCTGGGCGGGATCAACTCGCTCTGGCCGCTCTTCGGCATCTGCAACCAGTTGCTGGCCGCGGTGGCGCTTTGCGTGGCCACGACCATCATCGTCAAGATGGGCCGCGCGCGCTATATGTGGGTCACGCTCGCGCCGCTCTGCTGGCTGGTAGCCGTGACGTTCTCGGCATCATGGCACAAAGTGTTTGATCCCAATCCTCTCATCGGACTTTTGGCGCAGGCCCACCAGCTGGCTTCCGGCCCCAGCGTGGAAGGTTTGCAGCGAAGAATCTTCAACGCCCAACTGGACGCGGCGGTCTGCGGCCTGCTCATTGTGCTGGTCAGCGTGATCGTGATTGAGTCGGCAATGGTGTGGATAAAGGTGATCTCCGGCCGCAGGCAGGCAGCAACGCAGGAAGCGCCGTTTGTGGCGACGGCGTTTGCGGAGGAGCTATGAGAACATCGGGTGATCTGAAGATCGGGAGATCGGGTGATCGGGAAGGCCAGCTCTCCGCGCCTCCGCGTCTCCGCGGTGAGATCAGGTTTTCCGATCACCCGATCACGCGCGATCACCCGATCACCCGATTCATGCAGCTCGTCGGCGCCGCCCTCCGCGAAATTTTCGACGAATCCGCTTACGCCCGATTCCTGCTGCGGACGAACACTGCCCGGTCGGTACAGAGTTATCGCAATTTCACGCGTGAACGCGATGCAGCCATGCTGAAGAAGCCGAGGTGCTGCTGAGCCGATCACCCGATCACGGCGATCACCCGATCTTCCCGATCTGCGGTACACTCTCCTCAATGCGTGTCCTGGGAATCGACTGCGGCAGCGAGACCACCGGTTACGGCGTGGTGGAAGAATTATTGGACCGCCGGCTGGTCTGCCACGTGAATGGCGCCATCAAACTAAAGACAGGGACGCCCATGGCTGCCAAGCTGCAGAAGATATTTACGGAATTAACGGCCATCATCGCCGCGCATCGGCCGGAGATTGTCGCCCTTGAAGATGTTTTCTACGCCGTGAACGTGAAGACGGCGCTCAAGCTGGGCCAGGTAAGGGGCGTGGCCATGCTCGCCGCGTCGTCCTGCGGGCTGGAAGTGGCGGAGTACTCGCCGTTGTCAATCAAATCCGCGGTTGTCGGCTACGGCCGTGCGGAGAAGCGCCAGGTGCAACAGATGGTCACCCGCTTGTTGAATCTTGCCGCGCCGCCCCAACCTACTGACGCTTCTGATGCGCTGGCCATCGCCATTTGCCACATTCACACGGCTGCCACCACCAGGCGCTATGAGGCTGCGACCCAATGAACCCGCGTTCTTTCTTTTTCCTTTGTGCCGCGTTTCTGGCTGCATTGATACTGCGTGCGCAGAGCGCTGACCAGAACCCCATCGTTCCCACCATCACCTTTGATCGCTTGTGGGAGGCTTATACCCCTCAGGAAGTGACTATCACGGTGCAATCGGGCGGAACCGCAACTTATCGTTCCCAGAACCCGCTCAAGCCGCCCGATCCTGACTCAGATCCTAACTTCTCGCTCAACTTCACCATGTCGGCGCCCAACCGCGACAAGCTCTTTCGCTATGCCAAAGAAGCAAACTACTTCAATGGCGACTTCAGCTATAAGAAGCACGTGGTTTCCAGTACGGGCAAGAAGACCCTGACCTACGCCGACCCGGTCAGGCACTTTGAGACCGCGTACGACTACTCCGAGAACAAGGCCATCGAGGAGATTACGAACATTTTTCAGGGCATCTCCAACACCCTTGAGCAGGGGCGCAGGCTGCAATTTCTGCGCCGTTTTGACAAGCTGGGTCTGGAAGCCGAGCTGAAAGGCATGGAAACCGCTCTGGAGAGCCACAGCCTGGCGGAACTGCAATTGATTGCCCCGCTCCTGGAAAACATCGCCAACGACCCTGCCATCCTGAACATTGCCCGCCAGCGGGCCAAACGAATACTGGCCAAAAGCGCTTCGGAATGAAGAGGCTGCGCTTTAAAAGGTAAGATTGCGGGAAAGGGTTAAGTTATATCAATAACTCTTAACACTACGAAACTAAGCGCTGGGAGCGGGATCTAATAGGATAGGAACTCAGGAATCGTACTCAGAAACAAGGAGGGTTTATGCCGCGCCACACGAGGCTTCTGGCCGGAACTCGAATCCGTAAGTCAGGGCTGCTCCTTTCAATTATTTTTACGCTGGTTTTTTCTCTGGCGCCGCTGGCCCGTGCGCAGGACGCTGACGACGAAGACGGGCACGACTCGCATGCGCGGATCGTCCGCATCAGTTACGTTGAAGGTGAAGTCCGGCTGGACAACGGCCATGGCTATGAGAACGTGACCATGAACGTCCCCGTGACCGAACACAACTGGCTCCAGACCCGCTCGGACGGCTGGGCTGAAGTGCAACTGGAAGACGGCAGTCTCATCCGGCTGGCCCCGGACACCATCATCGCGTTCACTGAACTGGGGCGCTTGTCTTCCGGGGGGACCGTCACCACGGTCGATCTTGACCAGGGTGAGGCTGAATTCAAGATCGCCAAGCACGACGGCAGCGATTTCCAGGTCACGGTGAAAAACAAGACCATCGCGCTCACGCATTCCGGCTCGTTTCGTGTGACCAGCACCAATGCCAACCCAATGGAGATCGTTGTGTGGAAGGGCGATGTCTCTGTCCGCGATCCCGAGAGTGGCGGCGACGTGGCGGTCAGCAAGAATGAGACTTTCGTCCTTGATGCCACTGACGTGGGCCGTTACGCGCTGGACAAAGGCACCGAGGCCGACGACCTTGACCAGTGGAGCAAGCAACGCGACGACTACCTCAGCACCTACGCCTCTGCCGGTCGCAACTATACGCAGTCGCCATACCAGTACGGTGTGAACGACCTGAATTATTACGGCCAATACTACGATGTCCCCGGATATGGAAACGTGTGGCAGCCTACCGGTGTGGGCCTTGGCTGGGACCCGTTCAGCAACGGCTATTGGAGTTACTCGCCGGGCTTTGGCTACACCTGGGTCTCCTCCTATCCCTGGGGCTGGATGCCCTATCGTTACGGGCGCTGGGTGTTTGTTGGTGGCCGCGGCTGGTGCTGGGCGCCGGGCGGATGGAACAGATGGTATAGCAGGCCGCGCTGGGCAAATGCGCCTCCGGGATTCCATGCACCAAATCCTCCGGCGAACAGGATTGTCGGTGGAGCACCGGGGCAAGTGGACCGCTCGGGTAATCGTCCTGGCAACAACGGACCAGGCTCAAGAAGCTCTGGACCAGGCGGAAGCAGGTTCGGTGATCGCGATGGCGACAACCATGCCCTTGGCAATGCGGGCGGAACCCATCAGGATGGAAACCGGGGCAACCGGCGCGTCCTGACCAATGACGATGTGCAGGCAAAAGTGCCGCGTACCGATGTCCCGGCGCAGCCGCAACTTCCGGCCGTGGTTGATGCCGATCGCAAGCCCGATCGCAATCCAAAAATCGTGGAGCAGGAGCACCCTGGCGGCGCAGGCGGCGTTCGTGGACACGAGTCCGGGCGTTTTGGTGGAGACCGTGTGCCGGTAAATCGTCAACCGGAAAGCCGCTCGAATGACGCACCTGCGCCGTCTTCGCGGCAGTCCGGTCCGCCGCAGCAGGCAGCGCCGCCACAGTCGTATTCGCCGCCGAACCGCCAGCCGGAGCGTCTATCCCCGCCGCCGACTCAGCAGCAAGCGCCACCGGTGCATCAAGCTGCTCCGGCGCCACCGCCGCCGCCGCATCAGTCCGCGCCACCCGCGGCTGCTCCGGCGCCACGGCAATCTTCTCCGCCGCCGGAGTCGCACGTGAGGCAGTCTGACGAGGGTTCGCGGGGAAAACCGAAGTAAGACCTTTAACCACAAAGGACACGAAGGTTCACGATCAAACTTCGTGTTCCTTTGTGTTCTTCGTGGTTAGTTCCCCAGCCTGCGAAAAATCTCAGCGCTTTGTTCCAGCGGCAGGGCTTCGGCGCGAACGTCGGCTCGGATGCCGGCGGCTTTCAGCGTGTCACGCACGGCTTCTTCGCGATAGTCCTTCTTCAAATTGTTGAGCAGGGTTTTGCGCTTCATGGCGAAGGCAGTCTTCAGGAAGGCGATAAATTCCTCGGGCTTGATCTGCAGCTCGGCAAATCTTGGCGCTACTGTCATCCGCAGCACAGTGGAATGGACCTTGGGCGGCGGTGAAAACGCACCGGGCGGCAAGGTAAAGAGCTTTTCCACTTTCGTATACAGCTGGGCCGTGGCGGAGAGCAGGCCGTAATCGCGCGAACCAGGACTGGCGGCAATGCGGTCGGCCACCTCACGCTGCACCATGATCACGACCACATCAAATTGATCGTGGAATTCAAAGAGCCGCAGCAGAATGTCTGACGTGATGTAGTAGGGCAGGTTCCCCACCACGCGCGCGCGCGCGGGTTTCAGCGGCCGCAGATCGTTCAGCGGTCCGATGGTGCGGTTCAGCACGGTGCGGAAATCCAGTTTCAGCACGTCGGCTTCAATGATCTCAACGTGCGGCTGAAGACGGTATTTAAAGCGCAGCTCGGTGGCCATCATGCGGTCCAATTCCACCGCGATCAGCCTTTTGGCCCGCCGCGCCAGCACCTCAGTGAGCGCGCCTTTGCCGGGGCCGATCTCCACTACCACGGTGTTGGAGGCGTCGCCCAGCGCATCAACAATCTCTCCTGCCGCGCCCGCGTCGGTCAGGAAATTTTGCCCCAGCTTAGGTTTTTTGCCGCTGTGCAGAGTGGCCCTTTTTGTTGTCGCCATTTAGAATTTTCTCAGACTGGTTCGTCCCGCCCTGGTTTCGTAGTACGGAGGCCCCATGAACATTGTTTTTGCCGCGTCTGAATGCGTGCCGTTCGCCAAAACCGGCGGCCTGGCTGACGTTGTGGGCGCCCTTCCGCAAGCCCTGGCGCAGTTGGGCCATTCCGTTTCCGTCTATCTACCTAAATATAAACAGACGAAACTGCCGGATGCCAGGGTGCTGCTACCCAGCGTCACCATCCCCTTCGACGATCAATACCGCTTCTGCTCGGTGTTGGATGGCGGAAAACGCTCCGGGGTGCAATTCTATTTCATTGATTACCCGCCGTTCTTTGACCGCGAGGCCCTCTATGGCACCCCAGCCGGCGACTATCCAGATAACGCGGAGCGTTTCGCTCTTTACGGCCGCGCCGTGCTGGAGGCTTCTAAAGTCCTCGGCGTGCCGGATATCTTTCATTGTCACGATTGGCAGTCCGCGCTGGTCCCGGTGCTGTTGCGCACCAGTTATGCTGACGATCCCGTCTTCCGCGGCACGCACACCGTTTTTACGATCCACAATATCGGCTACCAGGGACTCTTCCCGCCAGATACGCTGCCTTTGCTCATGCTTCCCTGGGACCTTTTTGCCATCGACAAGATGGAGTTCTGGGGCAAGGCCAATTTCCTGAAAGGCGCGCTGGTTTTTTCCGACCATCTCACCACGGTGAGCCGCAAATACGCGCAGGAGATCCAGACCAGCGAATACGGCTTTGGCCTGGAAGGCGTGTTGCGCGCGCGCGCGGGAACGTTGACCGGCATCGTTAACGGAGTGGATTACAGCGAGTGGAGCCCGGAGAAGGACAAGCACATCGTCCGGCAGTACTCCGCGGAAAATCTGGAAGGCAAGACAGAATGCAAATACGATCTGCTGCGCCAGTTCGGCATGGAAAAGGCCCCCATCGGGCTGCCCGTAGTCGGTATCGTCTCGCGCTTCGCCGCCCAGAAGGGTTTTGATCTGATTGCCGATATTGCCAACGACCTGGCCCGGCTGCCTCTGATCATCACGGCGCTGGGCAGCGGCGACAAGGAGTACCAGGACCTGTTGCTCAAGCTGCACCGGCAGTATCCGGAGAAATTTGCCGTCAAGGTGGCCTATGACAACGCGCTGGCGCACAAGATTGAGGCGGGTGCGGACATGTTTCTGATGCCTTCGCGTTATGAACCCAGCGGCCTGAACCAGATGTATAGCCTGCGCTACGGGACCGTGCCTATCGTCCGCGCCACCGGCGGCCTGGACGACACGATTGAGCCCTGGGACCCGACAACAGGCAAGGGCAGCGGCTTCAAATTCAACGCGTATTCCGGCGTGGCCCTGCT
>JBGPZS010000481.1:0-3531 GCA_041493865.1 Terriglobia bacterium | reverse complement strand
CGTTGTACTGCCCGCGCCCTTCAAAGGGCAAACCGGTCGCGGGATTGATGGCATTGTTGGGACAGATCGTGGGATTTGGCTGTAATCCCGGATCGGCCAGCGTGCGTTCCGGCAGGACTGGAACGATCGGCAGAGGATCAAGAAAAGGTGCGATCCTTGGGCTATTGCCGAGTTGGCAAGAGTTGCCACCATCGAACGCCCAGGCGCTCAGCCCATTTTTGTGCACCAGATAGCCGGCGCTGGTCAGAAGTCCCATCTTGAAGAGATCACGGCGGTTCAAACCTGCTTGAATGAGCTCCTGCCGGTTCCGCTGCGCATTCAGAATATCTCGCTTGCTGGCCATTACAACTCCTTCCGCATGCCGACAACACTCGCATCGACATGAGTTAGCGTGGATAAAATTCGTCGAATTTCAGTACAGAACTCAGCGCACAAAAACGTCTGGCCCCACGGCCTTGAATTGTTGGATTGCTTATGTCGTTGCGAAAGCAACTATTAGCTATGTATCCCGAGAAGCTGAAAAAACTTTCATCTTTTTTGTAAGCAATTTGTAAAAGGTTCCACGGGCTCCAAAATGAGACAAATGCGTTCTGAAAGAGACGCTCCAGGCGCACCCGGACATACTTCATTGTCATTGCAGACCGTGCGTAACCGACCGAAGAGAGCCCCGTCCCGTCGGTGAAGCAACGTGGCCCGCGCCGCTGGACGAAGAACGCGGATTATTGCTGCTACTCTCTATCCCGCGCACGGAGTGAAACTTTCAACTTTCACAGATTATTTTTGGTGAGAGCAGAGATGAAGAAGTGTTAAGCGGCAAAAGTTCGCATGACTACATTATTTCCACTCTAACGACAACGTCCAAAGGGACAGCGGGGAACGCTTGCGCACCGAGCGGGCACCGGCGAGTGGCCAATTGCCCTGAAGCACACATAGACTGGCCTGGAAAAATGCTGAGCCACATCCGGTCACATGACATCCAATTACACTGAATCGCACCAAGGAGATCACAAAATATGTCTGTCGAGTGGAACCACGATGTTGACGCTACGCTCAGTAAAGCAAAGGCGGAAAACCGTCCCATGCTGCTGGACTTCAGCGCCACGCCGGCGTGAGGCGCGTGCGCTCGGCTGGACGCCGAGTCGTACTCCGACCCTCAACTTTCCAATTGGATCCAGGAAAAATTCATTCCCGCCAAAGTCCATATCAAGGAGAGTCCCGCTGGGTTCCATCGTTTTGACGTGGTCTGGACCCCGGCCGCGCTTGTTCTGGATGAAGCCGGCAAAGAGCGGCACCGCATTGAAGGCTATCTTCCCAGGGACGAGTTTGCCGCGCAATTGACTCTGGGCCTGGCGCGCGTGGCCTTCATGCACAAGAAATGGGCCGATGCAGAAAAGCTATACGATGAGATTCTGCAGAAATATCCCAATAGCGCGGCCGCGCCGGAAGCGGTCTATTGGAAGGCCGTATGCCGTTACAAAGCGACAAACGATCACACGGTATTGGGTGGAGTGCCGGAGACCCTGCGACAAAAATATCCCAACAGCGTCTGGGCCAAGAAAGCGCTGCCCTGGGCCGCCTAACCGGCTTGCGCGGAGGCCCTGGGGGTGGCGGAGAGAATCTGCCGCTTCACGTTCTCCGCTTGCCAGAGATGGCGGCGCTGGTGCGCCAGCATCCACGGCATGGCGGCGGAGAAACGCGCATGAAACATTGAGAAGCGTGGAGCGATCTTGAGCTTTGCCTGGTGCAGACCCGCTGATTCCCTGATCAGGCGCTCCCATTCATCCTGCACTTTAAGAAAATCCGGCAAAAGCTTGAGCGGATCGTCAATTCTGGCCGGGGGGCGAATACTCCGGGGAGCGGGAATTCTTATCTTTGGCGGAGGTTCGGCGAACCAGACCATGAACCGTCCTTTGACACCAATGTCGAAGGGCCCCGTGCCCAGTGTGTTGTCCCGTTTCCCGCAAGCAATGGCCTTCGCCATGAAGGATTGCACGATTGCAGCAGTCGCATTGAGGTGGACGATACATTCAGCGATCGACCACTTGCCGGGATGAGCGCGCTTGGTGAGCTGTGCGGGCGTCAGGCCGCTGACCAATGCTTCAGCGCGACGGCGGGTTTCCTTGATTTCCTGGGCAAAGTGATCGACGTCGTGAGTCATAAACGGACCTCCCTGCGCCGGGGAGTCTATCACCAAATCGGTTCGCGGCGGGTACGTGTGCTCACTCCCACTCAATCGTCCCCGGCGGTTTCGACGTCACATCATAAACCACCCGGTTGATGCCGCGAACTTCATTCACAATGCGGTTGGAGATCTTTTTGAGCACATCGTACGGAAGCGGGACCCAGTCCGCGGTCATGCCGTCTTCAGAGTGCACGGCGCGTATGGCGCAGGTGTAAGCGTAGGTACGCTGGTCGCCCATCACACCCACTGACATTACAGGCAGCAGCACGGCAAAAGACTGCCAGATTTGCGTGTAGAGACCGGCCCTGCGAATTTCATTCACCACAATGTCGTCGGCTTCCTGCAATAGTGCGATCCGCTCCGGCGTGACCTCACCGAGAATGCGCACGGCAAGGCCCGGCCCGGGAAAGGGCTGACGCTGCAGGACCTCTTCCGGCATGCCGAGTTCGCGGCCGATGCGGCGAACCTCATCCTTAAACAAATCCTTTAAGGGTTCAATGAGCTTCAGCTTCATCTTGTCCGGCAGGCCGCCCACGTTGTGATGGGTTTTGATGGTCTGTGAGGGGCCGCGCACGCTGCGCGATTCGATCACGTCAGGATAGAGCGTGCCTTGCACCAGCCAGTCGACTTTGCCAATTTGCTCTTCCAGCCGGTGCGCTTCCGCGTCAAAGACC
Source organism: Terriglobia bacterium (assembly GCA_041493865.1). Lineage (GTDB taxonomy): Bacteria > Acidobacteriota > Terriglobia > Terriglobales > Acidobacteriaceae > Angelobacter. The sequence continues at coordinate 675 of JBGPZS010000481.1, read as the reverse complement.
TCGATAAATTCGTTGCCGATGATCTTGCGCTTCTTCTCCGGGTCAGTAACGCCGGCAAGCTTTTTCAGAAAACGCTCGCTTGCGTCGACAGCCACCACGTTCAGTCCCAGCCGGTCACGCAGGCCCTGCTGGACTTTTTCAAACTCGTTCTTGCGCAGCACGCCGTTGTTGACGAACACCGAGATCAGCCGGCGTCCGATGGCTTTATCCACCAACGTTGCCGCCACGGCCGAATCCACGCCGCCCGATAGCGCGCAGATCACCCTTCCCTGTTCGCCCACGGTCTGGCGCACCTGGCGGATGGTCTCATCGATAAAGTGCTGGGGCGTCCAGTCGCCGCGCGCGCCACAGATGTTTACGACGAAGTTGCGCAAGAGATCGATGCCGTGCCTGGTGTGGTGTACCTCCGGATGGAATTGCACCGCCCAGATCTTCAGCGATTCGTTCTCTATCGCTGCCAGCGCGTTACTGCTCTTCGCCACCACGCTAAAACCGCTCGGGAGTTCGAGCGCTTCATCACCGTGTGACATCCAGACGTTGAGAGATGATGGCATCCCATCGAACAGGCGCGAGTGACCGTTGACCGTGATTTCCGCGTGGCCGTATTCCCGTTTGGGCCCTGGACGCACTTTGCCGCCCAGCTTGTGCGCGATGAAATGCAGGCCATAACAGATG
>JBGPZS010000318.1:0-5028 GCA_041493865.1 Terriglobia bacterium | reverse complement strand
CTGTGTCTGGTTGGCCTGCGCCTGTGGCGCGGGGCTCAATGATGATACCGGGTTGCGCTGGAAGACATCGAAACGCGGCATCGGCTGCGTGAAGGGCAGCACGCCAAAAAGCGGACTGCTCGGCAACCCCGTGGGAATGCCACTGCCACCGCCAAAGCCGAAGCTGCTGGTTGTCTGCGCGTTCATAGGCCTGACGAACGGACTTAAGCCGCCCATCGGCGCTATGATGCCGGCAGAAGTAAACAGGCCCCATTTCACCAGGTCGCGCCGTGACACCTGCCCGTGGGACAGCGCTTGGTTGATCTCGGCGCGGTTCTTCCGCGCATTCTCTGCATCCCTGATCCGTCTTCTATCCGAGTTTTCTGATAACCAAAAACCTTCTTTATCGTCTCTGCGACTCATACTGTTCTCCTTGGCTCAGTGAGATTGATGGAGTGCCCGGCGTTGACTTGGCAAAAGCAAGCAGTACGCCGGCGTTGGCGTGCGTTGGGTTTTTTGAGTGAAAGGTCCAGCGTTAAAGTTCAGTTGTCCAGCAAAACCGGTTTAGAGCGGAGGACAAGTGAGGCACGTATGAACGAGGAGTCGGCACTTGCGTGAAAACGGCAGGGCACCAGGCGGGTGTTGGCTGCATCTTGTGACATGCCTCGGCTCCGGAAGTAGCCTACGTGCATTCAAGTGGACGGACGGTTGTTGCAACGTCCGCATGCTTTGAAACCTGAAACCCTTCTCTTATCCCTGGTAGTACTTCCAATGGCTGCGAATCGTACTGCTGGCTTTGCATCGTGTCAATAAGCGTTTTAAAGAATTTACGCAACTTAAATCTCAGAGGGAATTTGCCTTGCTGGCTTTAGCAATGGAAAGGAAAAGGCGGGCTTCAGGACAGGGTCTGAAGTCGAAATCGTTGGCCCGACAAGCCCAGCTTGGCCACCACCATCTGTCAGCCGCACTATCTCATTGTCCTCATGCTCCAGAATGTGACAGTTGTGATTCCGTCAAGTTCACGTTCTCGACGTCGGTCATTTCGCATTGGACACGGCAGCAGATAAGATCGCCGCACTGTCCGAGGCTTTGTCGGTTCTTCACGTTGAGGAGGCCAACGTCGTCCGTTTCGCTATGTGTCGGTGGTCAAGACTGGAAGATACCTGACCGTGTTGTCGGGCGCCCTGGTTAGCAAACATAAATTCCATATGGTCAGCGCAGTCAGCAACCTTGCTTAAACAATTGCCAAGAGCCTGCACAGCAGATAGCGTTTCGATTGCGCATACGCCTCTTAGGCGAACAGTAGAGAACTTGCGTCGGGTTACCAGCTCAAGGACCCAATTCCTGCCGATTCTCAGCCGTGTCTTCTTGATCTAGGAAAAACGAAAATTCGCTTTCCAAAAAGCCGAACCCATAATCAGCGCGAGGCAGAGAATCGCGGCGGTAAATTGTTGACTCTTGAAATGGGTATTCGAACCGTATATATTTTGTGCCGCACCTCTTCTTTCGTTTCGGCCCCGCTTATCTGAACGAGAAGTTATGATGTTCCCGTACGCTCTCACCTTTTTCATAGGGGTACGCGGTCTAGGTTTGGCCGCGATACTTGCTCTATTCGGCCCTGTTCAGCAACCGCCCTCGCAGACTGCCGGTTCAGATGTCGCCGCCGGTCTCCCGCAAAAGCTTGAGCTGGGGAAGCCGTTGTTGCGCACAATTCGTGGCGGCGAATCGCAGGACTACCAGTTTGCGCTGGAAGCCGGCCAGTATGCTCGCGTCCTTATAGATCAGAAGAGCGTTGATATTGCAGTCGCTGCTCTCGGCGCCGACGGTCAGCAAATCTTTACAGCAAATGTGACGACACCCGGCGAACTGGAAAGCGCGTCGCTGATTGGCTCTGCCACGGGAACCTACCGCATCCGCGTGCAGGCAGAGGATAAGACCGCTCCTGCTGGCGAATATGAGATCAAACTGGTGGAGCTGCAGCTTGCCACTGAGACCCATCAGAGCCGCGTGGCTGCCGAACGGGCCAGGGCCGCGGGCATGGCCATGTACCACCAGCAGACTACGGATGCGATACGGGGCGCCATTTCGAAATATCAAGAGGCCTTGGATCATTGGCGGGCCGCCGGAGACGCGAAAGAGGAATCGGCAACGCTTTCTGCCATTGGGCTGTTTTATCGGGACCTGGGGGAGAAACAAAAAGCGCTGGACTTCATGACCCAGGGCCTGCAAGCAGCGCGGGCCGCCGGAGACCAGATCGGGGAAGCCTGGGCGCTCGATGATATTGGCAGCGTGCAGGAGAATTTTGGCGACAAGAAACAGGCCATTGGGTCCTTTGAGCAGGCGCTGTCATTGTGGCGGGCCACCCGCCACTTGGCCGGTGAGCTGAGCACCTTGAATGGCCTGGGGATGACATACTTTTCTCTGGGAGAAGGGGAAAAGGCCCTTCAATATTTTGAACGGGCCGTAGTCATCTGTCACCAGTTTCACAATCCGAGTGACGAGGCCGTGTTGCTCAACAATCTCGCCATGACCCATGGGTTTCTGGGCGACTACCGGAAAGAATTGGAACTGGAAAACAGCTCGCTCGCAATTCACCGGCAAACGGGAAATCGCATCGGGGAGGCCCAGGCACTCACTAATATCGGCTTCTCCTATTCCAATCTAAGCGAGTACCAGCAGGCGATGGATGCCTATATGGCCGCGGTCAGTATTGCTCATGAATTGGGCATACCTCAGGATGAAGCCGTGCGCCTGAATAACATCGCCTGGGTCTATTCAACGATTGGCGACCAGGAAAATGCAGTCAAATATTACGGCCAAAGCCTGCAAATCTTCCGTAGATTGGACGATCCCTGGCGCATGCCCCAGGCCCTCGTGAACCTTGGCGCTGCATACGCTGAGCTTCATCAGTACCAGAAAGCTCGCGAGCTGTACCAGGAAGCGCTCCTCGTTCACCGCAAGAGCGGGAACCAAAGCGGTGAAGCCAATGCTTTAAAGAACCTTGCCTTCGCGCACTGGAAGCTGGCCGATCGCGAAAAAGCGCTTGATTACTATCGCCAGGCTGAGGGCATTTTTCGCACCGGCAGCGATCAACGTTTATTTGCGCAAACTCTGCGCAGTTTGGGAGAGCTCTCCAGCGAAATGGGTGACCGCCAAAAAGCAATGGCGTACCTGAGCGAGGCCTTGCAGGTCAGCCGCTCGATCGGCGACCGCAGAGACGAGGCCGAATCTCTGGGAGAGATTGCCCATCTGGAACTTGGCCAGGGCGAGATTGAGGGCGCCCGCAAGCACTGTGATGAAGCCCTGGGCATCTTTGATTCCCTGCGCAGCACGATCACGAATCCGAGCCTGCGCGCCTGGTTCTCCCATGCGGGTCGAAAAGTCTATGAAGTCAACCTTCAGGCTCTTCTGCGCCAGAATCAGATGCATCCGAACGCCGGCTATGATGCCGCGGCTGTGGTGGCGATGGAAAAAGCCCGGGCGCGTTCATTGCTGGAACTTCTGGGAGAATCGCAAGCCAGGATCCGCGAAGGCGTTGATCCGGCCCTGCTTGATCGTGAAGTCTCTTTGCGCCGGGCGATCGCGAGAAAGGCCCAGCAGCAGGAACTCTTGCTGTCCGGCAAGCATACCGACGAGCAAGCGGCAAAGTCGGCCAAAGAACTCGATGCGCTCACAAGCGACTATGATCAACTGCAAAGCGCGATCCGCAAACAGAGCCCGGCCTATGCCGCGCTGACCATTCCCATTCCCCTCAGTTTGGCTGAAATCCAAAAGAGCGTGCTCGACGAAGAAACGCTGCTGCTCGAGTACACGTTGGGGGAAGAAAAAAGCTTTTTGTTTGCCGTGACGTCCCAGTCGATCGACGTCTTCGAATTGCCTAAGCGCGAGATGGTCGAGTCTGCCGCCAGGCGCGTCTACGACCTCCTGACTGAGCGCAACCGGACGATGGCATCTGAAACCCCGCAGCAAAGAGTGCACAGAGTGCGGCGTGCGGAGGCTGAATATCCGGAGGCCGCCACGGAGTTGTCCCGCATGCTCCTGGGGCCGGTGGCCGTACCGCTGGGCAAAAAGCGGCTTCTGATCGTCGCCGAAGGAGCGCTGCAATACGTTCCCTTCGCAGCGCTACCTGACCCGCTGGCGAAGTTACCGGGCAAAGCGCAACCATTGATCGCCGGGCATGAGATTGTGACCGCGCCATCTGCGTCCGTTTTGTCGCTCATACGCAGTGAGGCATCGCATCGCCAGCCGGCCGAAAAACTTCTCGCGGTGCTGGCTGATCCGGTTTTCGAACGATTGGACCCTCGCGTCACGCAGCATCAAACAGGCGCACCGATGCCGTCTGCAACGGCAAATGAGCCGGCTGAAGTGACCCGGTCGGGCGCTGAATCAGGGTTGCAGCACTTTGACAGGCTTCGCTTCAGTCGGCGGGAAGCGGAACAGATTGCCCGATTCGTGCAAGCTCCGGAGAAATTCACCGCTCTGGACTTCGCCGCCAGCCGGAGTACGGCGACGAGTGCTGAGCTGGCTCAGTATCGGATTGTCCATTTTGCGACCCATGGAATTATTAACAATATACGTCCCGAGCTTTCCGGCCTGGTCTTATCATTGGTCAATGAAAAGGGTGAGCCGGTGGACGGGTTTCTGCGGCTCTATGACATCTACAACCTGAGGCTGGGGGCGGACCTGGTGGTTCTAAGCGCGTGCCAGACCGCTCTGGGCAAAGAGATGGCCGGAGAAGGGCTGGTTGGCCTGACGCGCGGGTTTGTTTATGCGGGCGCTCCTCGCGTGGTGGCCACCCTGTGGCAGATTGACGATCGCGTGACAGCGGAGCTAATGGCAAATTTTTACCGGGCAATGCTTACCCGAGGTGAGCGGCCGGCAGCCGCACTCCGGGCCGCACAGTTGGCCATGTGGAATACCAAGGGCTGGGAATCACCGTACTATTGGGCCGCGTTCACATTGCAGGGCGAGTGGAAGTAAGGTCCCTTATCTGCATGAATCCAGTGGCGAAAACAGCACTGGATATCAACCTGGATGAACAACCCCGCT
>JBGPZS010000383.1:0-4450 GCA_041493865.1 Terriglobia bacterium | reverse complement strand
TGCTTTCATGCGGGCGAGATCTTCTCGTTCCGCTGGGTTAATGCTTTCGTTTCAGAATCCGCTCCACCTGCTGCAAGTGGTTCAGATCGTGCCCCGCCACCATGCGCACCACATGGTTCACGCTTTCATTGCCACGCTCCTGATGGACGCCATGGTTTTCCCATAGCTTTCGTGGGACAGATTTCAGCAGGGCCAAGTTGGCTTGGCGCAGAGTACGAAAGGTGGCCAGGGATATCCGTGGATCGCGACTGGCGTAGTTAAACGTGCGGGCCCAGAGTTCCTGGTCATAGGCCTGGAGCGGAATGGCGTTGTTGGTCAGGACCTGGCGAAGACGCCAGGCGATGGCCAGTTCGGCGTCCGCCATGTGGGCCACAATCTCCACGACCGACCATTTGTCCGGTGCGGGGCGGCGCGCAAGTTGTCTTTTAGTTTTTCCTTTGAGCAGCGCAGCCAGCTTCTTGGGTGCGGCCTGCTGCAGGCGCATCGGTTCCTTGCCTTCAGCATAACTCAACAGACGCTGCGTATACTCCTGCACGGTTTCCTGCATCTCTCCTCCAGGTTCGCAATATTGGATCATTCCAGATATCCATTCGACTCAGCAAAAAAAGGCGCAGCAGTGGGGAAGCGCGAGGAAACTGGCGGGACCACGTCCCAGGAAGGGCTGTGCCCTACCTGATGATCAGAAAACACGCAGGCGCGTGAACTCGGGTGCGCCTTTGTCCAGGCGTTCGGCCAACTGCGGCAGATGGCAGGTGGGCACGGCGGGAAACAAATGGTGTTCCACATGAAAGAACATGTTGTACGTGGCGCCGTTCTTGAGCATTCCACGAAGCGTTCGCGCGAATGGCCCAGGCTGCTCGCAGTCATGGTGTACAGTCCAGACGGCGAAGAACGATGTGAGGCACTGCCCCACAGCCATCGCCAGAACGTGATAGCGTAACCATGAGCTTGGAACTGCGACCACGGCTATCACCAAGCCTGCGGTTACAGAGAGCTCGGCCACCATCCAGCGAAAACTGGCTCCGCGGGCCTTCCTCCAGGCATTGACGTGCAGGCGTATGGGGAACAGCGGTCCCATCAGGACTGCCTTCCACGCCGGCACGCGAGCGCTGGCCCCTTCCACGTCACCTTCGCTCAGGCAGTGCTGGTGATGCTCCAGATGGTTGATCTGCACGGCGTGCATGGAGCCGAGCATCAGCACGCTCAGGGCAAACATGACCCAATCACTGCCACGGCGTGAAAGACCCAGCGCATAGTGATAAGCGTTGTGCACCTGGCGCAGCCCGACCAGAAAGAACATGAATGAGGCCGGCAAGGCGAAGAAATACAGCCGCTCGCTGGCCAGCCACAGCGAGACGGCCAGCCATGGCAGGGAAAGCACAAGCTCCTTGAACACCTCAGCCGAGCTGATCTGGGTGAGGTCTTTCCACTCCACGGATCGGACGCGAGCGTCCCGCAGTATTTCCGGCGTCATGCTTGCCGCAGTTTACGAAACAGCAGCACCGATGGCTAGGTGTCTTTTGTGCCAGTCTCTTGCACAGCCGTTGGTTCGGCCGCTGGCCTGGCGCCAAGCCCTGTGATCGGCAATACCCGCCAAGTTGCAGTGAAGTCCCTGAGAGTTTCGACTGGGGCAGTGAGTTGAGTAGCGGCAGTGGATGGTGCAACCGTTCATGGACCTGCTTTCTTGTTTCCCCCTGTTCGCGTCCTGGGCACAGCGGCGGAGTCTTTGACGGAGCGGCCCTCGCCGGTCAGCCGCTGGATTACGTCCACCAACACGGGCCCCGTATCGCGCAGCTCCTGACGGGCAGCGAGACCGAGCTTGCGCAGGAGCGACTCGCCTTCCGGCGTGATCGAGAGCGTTACCTGCCGCCGGTCGCCGGCGGAGCGGGTGCGGCGAAGGAGGTTGTTCTCCTCACACCGGTCTACCAGCTCGACCATGCTGTTGTGGTTGAGCTGCATCCGTTCAGCCAGCTGGCTGATAGTCGGGAGCACGTCCCTGGGCAGGCCCTTGACCGCCAGGACCAATTGATACTGCTGCGGATTGGCGCCCAGCAAGCGGCTGGCTTCTTCCATGTGGCGCAGAAACCGGCGCAACTGATAGCGAAACTCTCCCAGGGCCAGATACTCCGGCTCGGTTAAAGGACGCACGCTTTTCCCTTTTGACATTTTATATCGCTCCGCGACATAATAACATTCTGCCAGATTCGAGCCTTGGGCCTGTTCCCGGTCACCAAACCCGGTACAGGGCCCTTTTTACTGCTCATCGAATCTTAGATTGTAAACATGGCCCCCGTGGAACACATTAATTTCTGTCTCAGCCGCAGTTGGCGGAAGAAGGGCAGCGGCGTTTATCATCTATGGTCGGGATGACTACCTGCCATCAGTCCTGAAGGAGAATTCTTTGATCCCACGGTATACGCGCCCGGAGATGGGCCGGATCTGGAGTGACGAAAACAAATTCCGCTGCTGGTTGAAGGTGGAATCTGCAACCAGCCTGACGCTGGCGGAGGCAGGCATTGTCCCGGAAAATGCCGCCCGGGCCATTGCCGAGCGGGGCGACTTCGACCTGAAACGCATCCAGGAAATTGAGGCCGAGGTGAAGCATGACGTGATTGCTTTTACCACGGCGGTGGCGGAAAAAGTCGGGCCCGAGGCGCGCTGGCTGCACTACGGCCTGACCTCGAATGACGTGGTGGATACCGCCCAGGCGCTGCAGATCAAAGAGGCGTCAGGGATCATAGCGGAGGACCTGGAGCAGTTGAAGGCAGTACTGGCCCGCCGCGCGCACGAGTTTGAGCATACGCCCACCATCGGCCGGACCCACGGCATACACGCCGAGCCGACCACGTTCGGCCTGAAGCTGGCCAACTGGTATGCCGAGACAGTGCGTAACATTGAACGCTTCCGGCGTGCGGCGGAAGAGATGCGCGTGGGCAAGCTCTCCGGCGCGGTGGGCACGTTTGCCCATCTGGAGCCGGAGTTCGAAGAAAAGATCTGCCAGCGGCTGGGACTGGCCGCCGCTCCGATCTCCACGCAGGTGATCCAGCGCGACCGCCATGCCTATTACGTGGCCACGCTGGCGACGATTGCTTCCACGCTGGACAAGATTGCCACGGAGATCCGCCACCTGCAAAGGACCGAGGTCCGCGAAGCGGAAGAATATTTCAGCGAGAAGCAAAAAGGCTCATCGGCCATGCCGCACAAGCGAAACCCCATCATGTGCGAGCAGATCAGCGGGCTGGCGCGCGTGGTGCGGGCCAACGCCCAGGCGGCGTTTGAAAACGTGGCGCTCTGGCATGAGCGCGATATCTCTCATTCATCCGTGGAGCGCGTGATCCTGCCTGACTCCACGATCCTGGTGGACTACCTGCTGGTCAAGACCATGCACCTGATCGATACGCTGATGGTTTATCCCAACCGCATGCTCAAAAATCTGGAATCCACCGGCGGACTGGTCTTCAGCGGGCAATTGCTGCTGGATCTCTCCGAGCACGGCATGTCGCGCGAAGACGCGTACCGGCTGGTGCAGAAACACGCCATGCGGGCCTGGAAAGACGACCTCAACTTCCGCGAGCTGGTGATGAACGATCCGGAGATCACGTCGCGCGTGCCCGCCAAACAGATTGAGCAGGCTTTTTCTATTGAGAGACAATTGAGGAATGTGGGGAAGATTTTTAAAAGGGTGTTTGGAAAAGAAAATTAGCCGCAGATTTGCGCAGATGGGTATGAGCCGGCTCCGCAGATCAACATTCATTTAACGATGAGAGGCCCAACACCGGGCAACGTTTCCACCACATCGTGAATCACTGAATCAAGTTTTCAATACCCTGGCGCTCGGCTCGGCCAGGCTGATCCGGCGGCAGGAGCCGTAGGGTGAGTTCATGGACATGAAGCTCGAAATTGTTGTGGCACCCGTTTCCGACGTCGATCGGGCCCAACGCTTCTACGAGATGCTGGAGCCGCGGATGTATCAACTGATCCGGCAACCCAAACCTATTGGCGATAGAGATTTCACAATCAACTTTCTCGGTCCCGTCGCGGAGGTGTGTTGCTTCACCTTCGGCTGACCCCGAGTAAGTGGTTGGGGCTATGTACACAGCTCAGCCGAGGAAGGAGAGGGACGAATGGAAGACAACACCTTGGGCAAGTGGAGCTTCTCAGCGATGAATGGTCGAAGCTCGCATCAACAAATTTGATTCGATCTAACTGAACGCACAGGAGGAAAAAATGGCAACTCTGAATGAAATCCGTAGTAACGCCAGAGACGTGAGCGTCGGGAGAGTCGACATGAAGCTCGAGATAGTCATCATCCCCGTCTCGGATGTCGACCGCGCGAAGGAGTTCTACGCGAGGCTCGGGTGGCGGCTCGACGCCGACTTCGCCCACGGTGACGACTGGCGCGGGATCCAGTTTACGCCGCTTGGCTCCGGGTGCTCGGTCATCTTCGGCA
>JBGPZS010000174.1:0-7722 GCA_041493865.1 Terriglobia bacterium | reverse complement strand
CTGTCCAGGGTCTTCCATGCCGGGAATAATTTCTTTGGTTTGACTTGGAGAACTCATGTTCGTGGCATCCTTCATGTCAACCTTTGAACTCGGCCCAGCAAGGCGGAAAATTTCAATGATCGTGTTGAATGTTCCGGTTCCGTCATCCCTCTGAAGGAATGTCTGGTAACCCAATTTTGCTTGTGTTGGCATTTCGTTGCTCCCTTCCTTGAGAGATTACGGGTTGAGTTTGATGACGGCGACTTTGAGAGTGGCCGCGCTTCCGGTGAAGTAAATGTTTCCGTCCGGCTGAATCCATCCGGTCGAAGGCGTTACCCGGAACATCGAGCAGAATCCAATCCCGATGCTATATGCGGTGATGTCGGCAGACCGCCCTAGCGCGTCTGGAGCGCTGGTAATCGTGAGCGTGAGAGCGCCGCCGGTTGGGTTGAAGAAAACCAGCAAATCGTTACCGGAGGCAACGACCTGATTTCCATTAACGTTGTCAATGGTTGACAACGCAATATCAAGTGCCAGAGCTACCGGCTGACCCGCTACAAGAGTAGGGTTCGGGCCGACTGGCTTTAGTGGTGTTATTACAGTTCTTGCCATGTTGTCTCCTTAGTTTTGGTAAACGATTTCGAAATCGCAGTGACGGGAAAATAATCTCGCTTCGGCGGAAAATTCATCAAATGGATCTAGTACAACTTCTGCAACTTGCACGATGACGCCATTGGGAAAAGAGCCCCTGAATCCATCGAGTAGAGAGATTACGGATTCCATAAGCACAACAGGATCGTCATAGATCGTTCCAGCTGCCGTGAACTGAAAACGGCCTCTCACCAATCCTTCAACGCCTCCCATGGTCAACATGCGATGACCACCAACCCGCACGAAAGCCAGCGCCGGCAATATTGAGTTCTCATCAATTTGGCCTGGATATACCCGGCAGTTTGTCCCGTCGAAGAATGCGCCGGAGGTAAACGTTAGCGCGCGCAGCGCTGGGCTGACATTCAAGAAAAAGAACAGTCCTTCTTCAGCGGTCGCCATTACTTCTTGTTCACCTTGGCCGCTGCTTTCTGAATGCCATCTGCCAGCTTGACCTTGATCGCCTCGACTGCCTCAGCCCCGGCAGCCTGTAAAGCTGTCCGCATAAAAGGCCGCGGCCTTTCTCCTGGATGCTCTACCTTGGTTCCAAAGACATCAGTTTTTCCGGCAAGGACTTTCTTTCTCTTGATCGTGATCGCATGGGCAGCCGTACCGAATTCCTGCCATCTTGCGCGGTAAGCAACGCGTTTGCTCGGACCAACATAGACCTCGGCCGCTGATCCAACTGGATGCTTTTCGACTTGAACCACAATCTCATTAGCAATGTGGAATCCATCATGCGTCTCACCCACTGGCACAAGAGCGGCCATTGCTACTGCCAACACATTGCCGCCTGCTACCAGTGAATCGACAAGGGCTTTTGACGCCAACTCGATTGGCAGCGCCTGAAGATTCTTTTCCAGCTGGTCAAGCCCCTTGACTTCGATTGTTATGTCCATGCTTTAAAGTGACAGAAGGGTCACGGCACCGCTGATAAAAATCACATTGGTGCGGACGAATGATGTTCCGAAGCTGCCGTTAACCGAAGACACCAAGGCGTCAGCGATGGCCTGATTGAATGTCAGTTCGGTGATGATGTTCGGCGGCGTTACGTCCAGATATACAGTCCCATTTGTTGGATCGGGCGTGCTGGCCCAGCCATAGGACACGCCGATATTGATGTCTGAAGAACTGTTGACGTTCATTGAAACAATGCGTGCATACAATTTCATAACTATCTCCTCAAAACCTGCCAGTTGGCGACAAGGGCCGTTGGCGTAATGCTGCCTGCCGTTGGATTGCAGCGTTTGAAGTTCACATTGTTGGTAGTTGGCCAGAAGTTGACGATTAAAGAGGCATCGGTTCCTGTCACTGGAGCCGTCTGGAAACTCCAAACAATGATGTCATTAGTTGAGGTGTTCGTAGCTGATACTGTGACTGTAGTCTGACACGCCGCCGCCGCTACGGCTGTGGTGGTGAATGTTGCCGTACCAGATGCAACGACCTTCTCCACGCTGAACGTTGTGCTGCTTTGGCGCACTTTGAAGTCCGTGCCGTCAAACCAAACGTCTCCGGCCACTGGCGAAGTTGGCGCTGTGCCGGATGGAATGTTCAGTGAGGCATCGGTTGTTTGTGAGGCTGCGATTGTCCATTTTCCGCCTACATTGTCATCGAACAGGACGGCGCTCAGTTTATTGCCGTCGCACATGCCATGATTCCCGGCTACGTTTGCGCCATACTCAATACCTGAACAGGTTGTACCGAGATTCCCCGAAAAATCCGAGCCAATCACGCGTACGCGCGAAGTCTGACCGCCAGCCGTGGTTGCGCTGATACCAAATTGCTGAGTTTTCGAGGCGGTCGCACGGTTGTCATTCATCGAGCCGCCCTCAATGGTGGCCTGTGAGTGGCCGGTTACACTGATTCCGCTCTGCGCGTTCGCTCCAGTCACCCCCTGCCCGTTGTCATCAGTCTGAATCCCGGTCAGGTGTGTGTCCTGCGAATATACGCTGAAGGCTTGTGATGCTCCAAGGTTGCACGCCGCAGTAAGAACCAAGGAGTTGACTGAGGTGACGGAAGCAATCTGAAAGGCAGTCGGGCCTGCACCGATGTTTACTATGGTGCCTGGAGGCCACGGACCGAATCCGTTGCCGGAGACATAGGCGACTGTTGTTGTGTTATTGCACGTCACCACGGTCGCTGAATCTTCTACGCTTACCCCAGATTTACCGTTACGGTTGAAATGACTGGCCGAGATGGTTGTGCCGGGTGAGCCAAAGATGCGCACGCCCTCACCGGATGAGTCAAAGCAATTGATGTTCGTGGCGCTTATTTCGGCGGAGTCGAAAAACTCGAAACAGGGGAAGCGTAAACCGCCAACAAGCCCAAGACTTTGCGCGGTGACATTGGTGATCGTGACGCGGCCCGCGCCGAACAGGTCAATCGCATCTCCGTTATTAGTATTGGTTCCAGCTCCAGCACCAGAACCGACAGTAGTATTTGATACGGTTGCGTTGGAGATGGCCGTATCAAGTGAGAGTGTAAGGACTGCGATGCAATCGGCATTGACTAATAGATTGCAATGGATATTGTTTAAGTGCGTTCGTAAGCTGGAATTCTGGACTGATACAGCCGCCGCGTTGGTGATCGTTGAGAAATCCTGATTCTTTATCCAGAATCCATCTAGACTGCAATCGTTGCACGCCGTGAACGTCGCGGCGCTCATGAATCCTGCAAACGTCGGCCATATGGCGGGAGTCAGGATGTATATATCCTCTGCCTGAACGTTTGTGGCCGACTGTACGAATAGCGACCCTGTGGCGGCGATGGTCGGCACGCCCAAGCGGACATTGCGAATCCGCACGTCTGAGGATGCAGCATTTACAAGGATCTGATGGCCATGCCCGGAGATTGTCAGATTTTCCAGCAGAATGTGATTGGCGTTTCCAACCCACATCGCTCCGCTATTTGTTGTCGAGGTCTGGGAGCTGGTGATTTTTATGTCGCGGACAACGATGTTCGAATCATTGACGAGTGCGAATCCAGCGGAGGTATTATCGAGCGAGAAGATGGTTGCATCGCCCATGCCCTTGACTTCAAACGAGCCTTCAAAGGCATTGCTGCTAGCAGGAGGTACCACACCAGCGCCGACAGTCTGGATGATGTAATTAGTGCCGAGTGGAATGCAGCCGGTTGTGTTATTGAGTTTCCAGCCTGATCCTGCCGTAGCCGTTGAATATACGTTGTAGCAAACCGCGCCGAGCGATGCGGCTGGAGAGGTTACCGTAATGGAGTTGGTTGCACCTGCTCCGGTTAACTTCGTGGCTTCAGTAGAGGGCAGACTTCCGTCCCCAGCAGTATTTGAAGCGATGTTGACGTAATTTATCTTGACGCCGTAAGTGGTAGCTGCCGCGAGAGAGCCGCCTGAGGTGGACGTGCTAAGTGAGGGCGCTGAGGGTGCTGGGATCGTCAGACAGGGATTGCCGTTTAAGAATAACTGCGCCGTAACGCTGATGAAGGCTTCGCCAAAAAGGAACTGTGTACAAACATTTGTGACGAATGGATTGGACGCACAGTTCTGAAGACCAGTGAAGCCGCGCGCGTCAATGATTGCATGGCCTGATCCCGTATAGGCCGCATCCGCTTCGACCGCTATGATCTTGGCGCACATATCTGCGCCTGCATATTCAAAGGCATCAAATATGGGAGCCCCGCCCCAATATTTGGCGCGTGCTGTATCAAAGTCCTGCGTGGTGGAAGCGGAATAAGTATTCGATGTCGTGATCTTGGGGATGTTCGCGCCTGTGTCGAGCGTGAATGAGTTGTTGGCACCGCCATCCGTACAGGTAAGATCTCCAGCAGTACAAGCCAGTATCCGTTCTGCTGTCAGGTCAGCATCATGCGCAACGGTGATGAATGTGTCGGCTGTTGAAGCTCCGGAACCACCCGCTCCGCATGAGCCCCAAACGATGTCAACAGCAGAGCCGTCCATCTGGAGACACTGACTGGCCGTGCCCTTGGCGAGCCGAGTCCACTTTGCGGAGGCCGACTGGCCTGTAATCACGTCGCCGCGCGCGACCGTTCCAGCAGCCGTGTCTGAGTGCGCCGAACCGTCCAAGAGTGCATTGGGATTCGGCGGGAAGGTGCCTGTCGTATCCGCGGAAGTCACAGCGGAGAATGATGCTTGCCCAGCAGCGTTGCCATGCAAAACGGTTGTGGTCGTACCCTGATTGGCCGCTACATCCGTTGCCGCGGTGAGATTTACCAGTTTGGCCGCTGCATCCAGAGCCCCTGAAGTGACATGGCTGAATCCTGTGCCGGTAGGAACTGCCGGAGTCCCGCTTACTTGCGCGTATGAAACCTGTGAGCAGGTCGGAGCTGCGTCTGCATTTAAAGTGTTGGCATATTGATTCGCGGAACATGCCCCAATTCCGGAAGCCGCAAGAGTTGAAGGAACCACATCGCCAGAAGAGTTCCACTTGGGGTAAGTATTGGTCCCGCCTTTTGCGACCGCTGTCCACGAAGGCGAAATGCCGATCCCTGCAATCAAGTCTCCGCGCACTACTGAATGTGCGGTCGTATCTGAGTGGGTCGCGCTGAGAAGATTATGCCCCGTGACACTCGTCAGACATCCGGTACAGGTCAGCGAGAGCGTACCCCCCAGCGATACACTCCCGCCGCCGCCGAGCGGGCCAGCCGTATTGACCGTCAGCGCTCCGGAGCCTGGAAGGTCACCGTTCCCTATGGTGGCCTTTGTAAACGCTCCGGTTGAAGAGTTGTAAGCAGTGAAGAAGTTGGAAGCGACTGCTGGGGTATTGGCGGGAAGCGTTGGAAGGCCGGTTAAATCGGTGTAATCCGGCTGAGTCTGAGTAAACAGCCCGGTTGAAGCGTCATAGCTGTTGAGCCATTTGTGAGAAACGTTCGCAAGCGTCTGGGAAAACTTTCCAGGCAAATCAGCAGTTGTGATTGAAGCGAATGCCGGAGGTCCTGTTGAACCTGAAGTATTGCCAAAGAAAGTATGGGCCGCTGCGTTTGAAAGAGAAAAGCTCAGTGCCGGAGTGGTTGTCTGGGTTGCGACCGAAGTCGTAAAAAGTGGAGACAAATTCCCGGCACTGAAACTGGTTACCGTTCCTGATCCGCCGCCAGCCGCACATACGCCCCAGGCGGTGTTGCCGCCGCCATCAGTGGTTAGGCACTGTCCTGCTACACCCGGAGTTATGCGCGGAACAAGGAGATTGCCCTTGGTGCCTGTGTTGATGTCGATTTTCTGCTGTGCGAATGTTGATGCACAAAGCAGAATCAGGAAGAGGAGGTGTTTCATCAGTAATAAGTGAAAATCAAATCGCCTGTGGCTGGTGCGAAAGTGAAAGTGACCGTGATCCCGCTGACTGAGTAATGGTCTGGACTGGTTTGAATGACACCTTCGTGATAGACCTGTAAAACGCTTTGATTCGGAACTGACGGCAGCGTAAAGACAGTTCGTACTCCGTCAGGAGCTTCGAGGAAGTTGTGCCTGCCATATCCAACGATTGTGGCTGCTGGTCCTGAGGCGGGAGAGAGAGTTGTTAGCTGTCTCTCAACACAAAGCAAGTCCATTTTATTGTGGCGCTGCTCCTCATCTGCGATTCCCAGAATGTCATAAAGCCTGGTTCGGTTGGCCCTTGAATCCGTCCAGTTGACGCGCATTTCCGGAACGATGCCGGCCAAATAGCGCATGGTGATCTTGGTATTTATTTCAGCATTCAACTTCTGCGCCGCTTCAAGCTCGCGCCCGGTTAAAGGGAAAATTCCAGCTCGCACGGTGGCCAAGACGGCCCACGAATCCACGGGTGAACCGAACGGCGTACGCGATGCGCTTTGCTGTTCGATTGACACGGAATATCTGAGCTTTCCGGATTGCATCAGAACAATCTGAAAGGCCAAAGAATCGCCTTGGCCGCATTCGGAAGTGTTGCCGGGGCAAGGTGAGCACCAAGGACAGTAGCCTCACGGTTTTCGTACCAGTCGGCCAAAGTCTGTTTGATGGCCAGCTTAATCATTTCCGGAACCGCAGCCGCGTTTGCGTATCCGGCTTGAAACTGGACTGTCACAGCGTTCGGATAAACCCTGGTAGCAGGCCATACTTTTGAATATGCCGGGAGAACTCTGACAGGTTCGTCATCGCCCTGAGAATCAATCGCATAGAGAGTGGGATCTAGAGTCTGCAAAGTCCCAGAGGTGTCAAGGTACTTGATTGAATCGACGCCGATAAGTGGAGCGCGCGGAATCCGGATCGGCCCGGCACCGCCGAGTTGAATTAGCCGGCGCTCAAGCTGATCCTCATTGCAGCAGAGCGAATTATCATAGGGAAAATAATCAAGCACCATGGTGAAGGTTTGCGGCAGCAGAGCGCGGCTTGTCATGATTTCCGCTTGCTCACGTGCGGCCTTGATGAATGCTGTTATCAACGTGTCATCAATTGAGTCAGTCACGTTCAAATGAGACTTTGCCTCAGTGAGCGTGACGGGCTCAGATACTGGCTGGGTTTTTACTGTGAGTGTGTAGCGCATTGGAAAAATCCGGAGCGGCGAAAGGAAGCGAAACCGCCCCGGTTTGGGTTAGGGCACCAATTTAAGCAGTTCCCTCAGCAGGCGAAGCCCAGGTTTCAGTTGCCGCGACCGTGGTCGCATCATGCACAGTCGGTTTGACCTTCGGACCATACTGAATGGCGACAACCGAATCAATAACGGTGCCGGTGGCGCCGCCGCGAACCACAACACCGCGTACATAGCGTTCAGCCGGGCGGTAAACGTCCAGAATGACGCACTTGTTGTCATCGGTGATTGCAGTTCCGACCTGTGTACCGAGCAAATCAGCAGCATCGGACATGTTTGACGCCTGCCCTTGCTGCGCTTTGATGGCTGCCGCGCCATCTGTGATTGTTCCAAACTGGCAGATAAACATGACTCCTTCAAAGTCCTGCATATCCAGAGTGGAACCATTGACTGCGGTTGTTCCGACCGCAGTCGCATTGACCACGCGGGTAACCTTCGTGGCACTAGCGAGAATGTTGCTGCTCATGATCTCTCCTATTCATTGCCAGTTAGCCCGGCGTGTTAATTGGTTTTCAGACGGGCGAAAGCCTCTTCAAGTACGGGCATGGCATCAGTTTCCATG